>JAYWEB010000456.1:0-6731 GCA_043779575.1 Chthoniobacter sp.
CGGCCGGAGCGAGCCGCGCGAGCAAGGTCGCCTGGGTTTCCGCGAGCATTCCCTTGAGGCTTTTCGCCTGGTAGAAGCTGTATTTGTCCGCGACCTGCGTGCTCTTGATGATCGAGTCCGTCTTGGCGTTATCGCCGAGGTTCGAGATGAGGGAGAGCAACACGGCGAGGATCGCGATCGTTATCGCCACCCTCTTTTCAAAGGGGTCGGCGGCTTCGGGAATTTCGGGGGCTTCGGCCATAGGTCGGCAGCTTGCTCAAACTCGCCGCGAATGGGGAGACTCATTTTTTCTCCGCCTCCCCCGCTACGGCTCGCCCACGCTGGGCGCAGGCACGGAGGCGGCGCGCGCGCGGACGGCGCGGGTGAGGATTTCCTTGCCGGTGCTGGTCGGCTCGCGAGCCATGCCGAGGTAGCGCAACGGCTGGTAGCCGAGGGCGAGCAGCGCCGGGAGCGGAGCTTCCTTCAGGCCGGGCTTCCAGTAATCGGGCGCGCTGCCGGTGTCGTAAAAATAGATCCACGAATGGTCGGGCCGCGCCCAGCCGGCAAAGAGCAGGACATGGCCGCGGGGAATATTCAGCAGGTCGCCGGGGCGGAGTTGCTGGGCGCCGGCGAGCGGGCGGCAGACGGCGGGCCGTTGCGTGGTGTCGCGGACGCCCGGCAGTTTCAGGCAGCGCGAGACCGAGCCGGAGCAATCCACGCCCGCGGCAAGCCGCCGCCCGCAAACTCGCGCAGCAGGCTTTGGCGAAAATGAAGTGAGCGCGGGAGCGTGCCGCGCCCAATTCGCCGTTGGCAATTCGCGCGGACGCCTCCAGAGTCGCCGCTCATTTTGAAAACACCATGAAGTGGATCGACCGCGCCGAAGCCCGCTTTGGTCATCTCGCCATCTCCCACCTGCTCCACGGCATCGCGCTGCTCTGCGCGCTGAGCTACATCCTTTACCTCGCGAATCCCGGCTTTTTCAGCCTGCTCGCGCTCGATCCCGCGCTCGTCTGGGAAGGCCAGGTCTGGCGGCTCGCGACCTACGTGCTGGTGCCGAATATCTTCTCCCTCCTGCCGTTTCCCGAGTGGCTCAACGCCGCGTTTTTCGTCCTCTTCATGATGTGGATGGGCCATGGCCTGGAGGAGGCGTGGGGTGCCTTCCGCCTGAATCTTTTCTGCCTCGTGACCATGCTCGGCATCACCGTCGCCGCCTTCGTTTTCGGCGCGGGCTACGCCCAATACATGTTCGTGCAGGTGCTCTTCTTCGCCTTCGCCCGCTTTTACCCGGACACGCAGATCAATCTCTACTTCGTCCTCCCAGTGAAAGTGAAATGGATGGCTTGGTTCGACGCCGCCATCCTCGCGTGGCAATTCACCTTCCAGAGCAATTCCTTTCGCGCCGCCCTGCTCGCCGTCCTCGCCAGCTACTTCCTTTTTTTCGGCAGCGAAATCTGGCACGACCTCCGCCATCGCAAAACCGTCGCCGTCCGGCGTCAGCGTTTTGAAAAAGCCCTCGCGCTGGCCGACGACGACACCCTCCACCGCTGCGAAGTCTGCGGTCGCACCGAGATCACCGGCCCCGACTTGGAATTCCGCGTCGCCCAGGACGGCCACGAATACTGCACCGAGCATCTCCCGAAGCCCGCCACCGCGCCGCGCTCGTAGCGCCCAGACAGCGGATCGTCCGCGGCGTCGTTTTAGTAAAGCTCCACCGGCGAGCGCTTCCCGTCGTCCGGGCTCCGCTGCGCCGCGGCCTCCGCGCCGAGCGTGGCCACGCGCAAATCCCACACCTCCGCATCGCGCCGCCGAAACTCCGCCTCATCCCAGGCGTCCGGCGGCGCCATCTTCGCCTTGAAGCGCGCCACATTCGCCAGCGCGCGATCCAGCTCCGGCCGCGCCACCGTTTGCAAATGCCCGTGCGCCTCCTCCACCATGTTCACGCGGTGGCAGATCATCGCCAGATCATTGCCCGCCGTGATCGCCAGCCGGATCGTCTCCTCCAGGCCGTAGTGATTCAGGATCGCGCCCATGTCGAGATCGTCGGTCATCACCAGCCCGTCAAAACCCAGCTCGCCCCGCAGCAGCTCCGCGACCACCGCGCGCGAGAGCGACGACGGCGTCTGCGTGCTCTCCAGGCTCGGGTAAAAAGCGTGCCCGATCATCATCGAATCCACCTTTTGCGCGAACGCGCGGAACACCGCCAGCTCATGCGCGTCCAGCTCCGCGCGGCTCAGCGGGATGAGCGGCAGCTCGTGATGCGCGTCCAGCGGCGCGCGCGAGTAGCCGGGGAAATGCTTCCCGCAGCTCAGCACACCCGCACCCTGCAGCGCCTCGTTGAACGCCCCCGCATTGCGCACCACCTGCGCCACATCATGGCCGTAGCAGCGCCCGCGCAGGGAGTTGTCCGCTTCGTCATCAAAGGAAATGTCGAGCACCGGGCAGAGGTCCAGATTGAACCCGAAAATCCGCAGCAGCCGCCCCGTGATCGCCCCGTGCCGGCGGATCAAATCCACGTCGCCCTTGTCGCGGAGCTGGTTCGCGTTCGGCGGTTCATTCCCGACCAGCTTCAGCCGCGAAACCCGCCCGCCCTCCTGGTCGATCGTGATGATCGGCTCCACCGCGCTCAGCTCGCGCAGATCATCGATCAGCTTCCGCAATTGCGGCGGCGTCTGGATGTTTCGCCCAAACAGAATGAACCCGCCCGGCTGCAGCCGGCGAAACGTGGCGGCTGTTTCCGCATCCAGCGCCGGGCCGGGGACGCCGGTCAGCAGGAGTTGACCAAGAGAAGTATGAGGCATGATCCCCGCAGCCTAGCCATCCCGCCGCCCGAGCGCACATTTTTTTCACCGTCGCCGCGGCCACCCTAGCGGAATCCCGCGGTCAAGTGGTCCGCCATTCGGCATGCCTCCGGCCTGGGGCAGAATGAGTTTGGGGCGCAGCCGGACGGACGCGCGAAGAGCCTTGAGCTGCAACGAAAAAAAGCTACTGAAACGACTCTCTCCACAAACCCAGTCCCCGCTCCCGGCTGGGACGCACGCTCCAACTCCATTAGCGCTACTTGCATGACTTACATCGTCGAAACCGACATCCCCTGCCCTTGGTGCGGCGAGTATTTCCCGACGACCGTCGATACCTCACAGGGTGGCTGCACCACCATCGAAGACTGCGCCGTCTGCTGCCGCCCCATCGCGCTGACCATCGAGTGCGAGCCTGGGGATTTGCACGATGTGCAAGTAGAGCGCGGTTGAGGAAAAGGGCGCGGGCTTCAGCATCGCCTCTCAACCGGCGTGCCATGATTTCCCTGGGCGCTCGCGGCCGCGCCAGGAGCGGGAGGGTCGGCGCGATCGTCAATTTTGAAGCCGTCCAGCAGCGATGTACGCCAGCGGCGTGAAGGAAATTTGCCGGGGGTAAAACGCAGCGACACCCCCGGAACCCGCCCCCACAAGCTATGCACCCCGGCAGGGGCGCGGGAAAATGCACGCGCGCATTGTCACGCGGCAAGGCTGACCGTTACAACCGCTCCCGCTCATGCCTGCCCGCACAAAACATCCGACCAAGAGCAGCAAGACCGCGAAGACAAAACGCGCACCCAGGCGGGAGCGCAACGACAAGCCCGCATCGTGCATCCTCCGCGAAGACTCACCGGCCTACGGCGCTTCACCGCCGCGCTTCATTGATTTGTTCTGCGGCATCGGCGGCTTCCGCATCGCCTTCGAGAAAGTGGGCGGACGATGCGTGTTCTCCTCCGACTACGACAAGTTCAGCCAGCAAACTTACGAGGCGAATTTCGGCGAGAAACCACACGGCGACATTCACGGCGTCGCCGTCGCCGACATCCCCGCGCACGACATCCTTTGCGGCGGCTTTCCCTGCCAGCCCTTCAGCATCGCGGGCGTATCAAAGAAGCTGAGCCTGGGCCGCAAGCACGGTTTCGACGACGAAAAGCAGGGCAATCTTTTCTTCTCCATTGCCGACATCATCGACTTTCACCGCCCTGCCGCGTTCGTGCTGGAGAACGTCAAAAACCTCAAAGGCCACGATGCAGGCAAAACGTTCGACATCATCTATCGCACGCTGACCGAGCATCTCGGCTACACCGTCTATCACAAGATCATCGACGCCCGGAGCGTCGTCCCGCAGCACCGCGAGCGCATCTTCTTCGTCGGCTTCCGCGAGTGGCGGTTACGTTTTACGGAAAATGGTTGCGCGATGTTGCGAAAGAAACGCCAGCTCCGGCGGCGCGGCATCATCGGGAAATTGCAGCGTCTCTCCCGCATACGCGCCGAAGTTCTCGGCGATGCTGCGCTGTGGTAGCTCGGCTTTGAGTCGTGGAGAAAGCAGCAGTCGGAGCTTGTCGTCAAAAGCGATGAGTCCGCGGTCGAAAGCAGCATCGTGCAGGCGCGAGAGGCAGATGCCGTTGCGGACGTTAAGCCGCTCGGAAACGTGTGTTCCCCACGGGAGGATGTGCGATGCAATCAGCAACTCGCGCACTGCCAACTCGGTGATGCCGCAGCGTCCGCCGAAGTTGTTCAGCACGGCATCGCGGAAATACTCCTGACCGCGCCGCAGCTTCACGTTCGCAGTCGTCTCCGTCGGCCCGTGCGGCGGGCGCTTCCGCACGCGCACGCCTTCTTTCGGGAGCACTTCGAGTTCACTGCTTTCGTCGGCACCGAATAGCGCACGTAGCGCGCCTTCACTCGCGGGAACCGTCTCATTGAGGTCGGCGTGAAACTCATCCCAAACTCCTCGGTCGAGCGCGCTCGCGCCCGCGAGTCCTTTGATGCCGCGCAGCTTCAACGCCGGGTCGAGCGATGCGAAATTGCACAGCTTCATCGCCACACTGTTCGCTCCGCGACCGAGCCTATCCGCGAGCGCGACAATCACCGGCTGCCGCGCGTGAAGCTGCCCGAACGTGAGCTTGTGATAGAGGTTGAGCGCGACGAGCAACTCATCGCGCGTCCAGCGTTTGCCAGTTGCCATGCCCAAACTTTTACGCCCGCGCGCTGAAAAGCGAGCCAGGGTTTTTCGCAAGGAAAGGTTCACATGGAATGAGCAGAACCATTCACCTTTCCCTAAACGAAGATGACCTGAACCAAGCAATCGACGGCCTTTGCGTCCGCGAAAAAGCATGGCAGCAAACGGCCATGCTGATGCGAGGTGAGCGTCCACACGACCCGTCCGTATGCGAAGAATGCAGTGATGCGGACGAGGCGGAAGGACTGGCGGCGCACTACTCTCAAATCATCAAGACCATCGTGGCCCAACGTGACGCTCAACTTTCTGTGCCGGAGCGAAATCCCTGACCAGTTTTCACCGTTGTTGTTGTAGAGCGGCCCAGAGGGCCGACGGAAATTAGCCGGTGGCGTCAGCCACCGGAACCGCGTCCCAACGGAATCCGCCCCGGCAGGGGCGGCGGAATCGCGCTCACCACAGATACCGCTCGTCGTATTCCACGCCGCCGAGTCGCAGGAATTCGAGATACTCATCCTGATAAGTCTGTTTTCGGTGATGCTCCTCCTGCCGTTCGATGTAGCCACGAACACCTACGCACTGCGGTGGACTCACTGTGAACCCGCCGTATCCCTCCTGCCATGAAAAGAGGCCGTCACCGATTTCCTCATGCACCCAGCGCGACGACACCGCTTTCACCGAGCCGACAACATCCGCGAGGCAATGCGTCGCCCGCAGGCCGATGAGCAAATGAACGTGGTCCTCAACGCCGCCAACCGCTTCCGCCACTCCGCCGAGATTGCACACGATGCCGCCGAGATACGCGTGCAGCCGTTCACGCCACGCTGGGACGATGAATGGGCGACGTTCTTTCGTGCTAAAGACGATGTGATAATGGAGCGAGAGGTGTGTGGATGGCATGGCTGCGAGGTTCCTGCGCCCCTGCCGGGGCGCGTGACTTTTCTATCTGCAATCCGGTGGCTGACGCCACCGGCTAATTTCGATGCAGCCCTTCGGGCTTCAACACTGCGCCGCACCTTCACCGCGCCACTCGAACAACTCCCAAAACCCGACTTCATCCGTGCATGGTGCGCCGTCGCCTACACGTTTCCCGGTCTGCATCCCGATGGTTACGAGGATGCGGAGAGCGGCTGGCCGCGCGCCTTGCGGCGCTTCGCCGCCGAGGCGTGGCGGCGCGCGGACGCTGGCGAACTCGCCGACGAAGAACTCTACCCGTGCGACGCGCAATGGGCCGGCCTCTGCGACCGGCTCGAAGTCACGACAGCCGACGAAAACCGGCGCCGCGTGGAACTCGCCGCAGACTACGGCGAACACGCCGATGGCTGATGTCTTCACCAAGGCGAAGCGCAGCGCGGGGATGCGGTTGCGCAAGCGGAGCGGGCTGATAGCGTGCGGTCATGAATCGCATCGTCATCGACCCGGACATTTGCAACGGCCAGCCAACCATTCGCGGGACGCGGATCGCAGCGCGGACCGTGCTGGAATTCCTCGCGGCGGGCGATTCGGTCGAGGATGTGCTCGCAGAATATCCGGCGTTGACGCGTGAGGATGTGCTGGCGTGCATCGGCCTTTCCTCGGAACTGATGAAGCATCACTTCACACTCGAACGGGTCGCGTGAAGGGCTTCCTGCTCGACGAAAACATCCAGCGCAACGTGACCTTCACCCCGGCGCTGCCGGTCAGCCACGCACGCGATCTCGGGCCAAGCGCAAGCGACACAACGATCTGGCAGCACGCACGAGTGCAAGAGTTGGCGATCGTTTCGAAGGATGCGGATTTTT
>JAYWEB010000457.1:0-6727 GCA_043779575.1 Chthoniobacter sp.
GTGCGCGCCATCACTCCCACCGCCTCCGCCCATTACAGTCAGCGATTCTTCACGCCATTCCCGCCCGCCTTCGCCCACCGGGAATTGCGTTCAGAATGACCGTGTTTTTTCACACTGGGCCGCCAACCGGAGCGGAGGCTTTGCGCAGCGCAGCCGATCTCGCGGGCTGTGGAAGCGGGCCGGCGGGCCGCGCTATCCGAGCGCTTTGCGGTGGACCCAGACGCTGTTCACGAGGCCGAGGCCAAACATGACCATGACGACAAAGGTGCCGCCGTAGCTGATAAGCGGGAGCGGCAGGCCGGTGATGGGCATGAGCGAAATGGTCATGCCGATGTTTTGATAGACGTGGAAAAAAATCTGCGCGGCGATCCCCACGGAGATGAGCAGTCCCATTTCGTCGGCGGCTTGGTGGGCGGTCATCAGGCAGGAGAGCACGAGCCCCGCGAAGAGCGTGATGAGGACGACTCCGCCGATGAAACCGAACTGCTCCGCGATGGCGGTGAAAATGTAGTCGGTATGCACGGTGGTGCCGGGAATGAAGCCCTGCTCGACCTGCGTGCCGGTGGCCATGAAGCCTTTGCCAGCCAACCCGCCGGAGCCGATGGCGATGAGCGATTGATTGATCGCCCACGCCGCGCCGGTGGGGTCGATTTCGTGATCGACAAAGGCGGTGATGCGGGCGCGCTGGTAGCTTTTGAGGGCGAGGTTGACCACCCACGGGATGGCCGATGCCGCGATCAGCACGAGGGTGATGAGGTAGCGCTTGGGGATGCCGCTAAGCAGCAGCATGGACATGATGACCGGCACCCAGACGAGCGTCATCCCGACGTCGGGTTGCTTGAGGATGAGCAGCATCGGCCCGCCGACGATGGCCCCGGTGATGCACAGTTTCACGAAGGGGTGCATTTTGCGAAACTGGCTGAGGAAAAGCGCGACGGTGAGGATGCCGGCGATGACCGCCATCTGGGAGGGCTGAAAGGTGAGGCCGGGCAGGCGCAGCCAGCATTGGGCTCCACCGACCTCCACGCCGAATTTTTTCGTGTAGGTGAGGATGACGAAGCCGACGCTGGTGAGATAAATCGGCAGGGCGGCCCATTTCACCCAGCGGTAGTCGATGAGGCTGGTGGCGATGAAAACGACGAACCCGCCGCCGACCCAGATGGCCTGCTTGTGCCAGTAACCTTGCGAGACAGCGTCGTCGCGGAAGGCGGACGCGCCATAGACGGCGATAATCCCGAGGATGGAGATGCCGAAGGTCAGGCCCACGATCAGCCAGTTCATGCCGAGGAGCTTTCTGATCAGCGGGGTCATGGGATTTCGGCGCGAAAGCGGCTCACGCAAACTTCGGCACGGCGGCAAGAAGCTTGCGCGTGTAGTCGTGCTGCGGGTCGGCGTAGATGGCGTCGGCGCTGGCGCTCTCGACGATCTTTCCGCGATACATGACGAGGACGTGATCGCTCATGTGCTCCACCACGGCGAGGTCGTGCGCGATGAAAAGGTAGGTCAGCCCCAGCTCGGCCTGGAGGTCCTGGAGCAGGTTCACGATCTGCGCCTGCACGCTCACGTCGAGCGCGCTCACCGGCTCGTCGCAGACGATGAACTTCGGCTTCACCGCGAGCGCCCGGGCAATGCCGATGCGCTGCCGCTGCCCGCCACTGAATTCGTGCGGGTAGCGCTCCATCATCTCGGGTTTCAGCCCGACCTGCTTCATCAGCTCGTTCACGCGGTCGCGGCGCTCGCCGCGGTTCATCGCGGGGAAATGGATCTCGAGCGCTTCGCCGACGATTTGGAAAATGGTGTGCCGGGGATTCAGCGAGCCGAAGGGATCCTGGAAGATCATCTGCACCTCGCGCCGCAGCGGGCGAAACTCGCCCTCGCTCATCGGCAGGATGTCGCGCCCGTCGAAAAGAATCTGCCCGCTGGTCGCGGACACGAGTTTGAGGATCGTTTTCCCGATCGTCGATTTGCCGCTGCCGCTTTCGCCGACCAGCCCCACGGTCGTGCCGGTTTCGATGGTGAAGCTGACATCATCGACGGCTTTCACGTCATCAATGTGGCGGCGGAGCACGCCGCCGGTGACGGGGAACCAAGTGCGGAGGTTTTTGACTTCGAGGAGTGGCATGGGAATCAGGAAAGTTCGGGAACGGTTTCGTCTTCGTATTTTTCGATGAGCAATCCAACGACCTCCATCAACGAAGCCAGCGGATGACTTGCTTCCTCACCGACCTCGTCGATCAGGTCGTCGAGCAACAGAACGAGGCGGTCATATTCCCGCCGCGAGTGCGGCACAAAGACGGCCTGCGAGACTGCGGGCCAGTGGGTGAGCGAGGCTTTGAGTTGGGCGGTCATCACGTGGCGTCAGGCGGTTTGGAGAAAGGCGGCGAGCGGGCTGGTCGCGGAGGCGGCGTCGAGGCGGTCGGCGAGGCCGATTTCAAACGCTTCGCGGCCGGCTTCGACGGCGGTTTTGAAAGCGCGGGCCATGCGCGCGGGATCGGCGGCGATGGCGATGGCGGTGTTCACGAGCACGGCGTCGGCTCCCATTTCCAGCGCCTCCGCCGCCTGGCTCGGCGCGCCGAGGCCGGCATCCACGACGACGGGGACGGTGGCCTGCTCGATGATGATCGCGAGCTGCGCGCGGGTTTCGAGGCCGCGGTTGCTGCCGATGGGCGAGCCGAGCGGCATGACGGTGGCGGTGCCGACATCCTGCAGGCGCTTGGCGAGCACGGGGTCGGCATTGATGTAGGGCAGGACGGTGAAGCCTTCGCGCACCAGAATGTCGGCGGCTTTCAAAGTCTCGATCGGGTCGGGCAGCAGGTAGCGCGGGTCGGGATGGATTTCGAGCTTCACCCATTTCGGCAAACCCGCCGCCGCGGCGAGGCGCGCGAGGCGCACGGCTTCCTCGGCGTTCATCGCGCCGCTCGTATTGGGCAGCAGCAGGTATTTTTTCGGATCGATGAAATCGAGGATGTTCGCGAACGGGTCGCCTTGGCCCGAGAGATCGGCCCGGCGCAGCGCCACGGTGACGATCTCGCACCCGCTGGCGTCGAGCGCGCCGGCCATCGCGGTGTTGGAGGAAAATTTGCCCGTGCCGAGAAATAGCCGCGAACGGAATTCGCGTCCGGCGATGGTCAAAAGTGCGGCGGTGCTCGGCATGTCGGGGCGGAACGTAACAAAGGAGTTGCGCGAGACACGCGAAAAGACGGCGGAGTGTCCGGCGAAAAAACACCGGTCATTCTGAACGGAATTCCCGGCGGGCGAAGGCGGGCGGGAATGGAGTGAAGAATCGCTGACTGTACGGGGCGGAGGCGGTGGGAGTGATGGCGCGCACATCTCACCAAACCGCCTCCGCCCCTTTAGATTCAGCGATTCTTCACTGCGGTCACCTCGCAAAGCCTCCTGACCTCCGTTCAGAATGACGGCGTTTTTTCAAACTCAGTCACCACGCGAAAAGACGGACCGACTCGGGCTTGCGGATTGGTCGCCAAATTCTAGTCTCCCGGCGTGCCCGAATCCCGCTCTTCTTCGATCAGCCTGGCTGGCTCGCTGCTCATCGCGCACCCCAATCTGCGCGACCCGAATTTTTCCAAGACCGTGCTTTTTCTCTCGGCGCACAGCGTGGCGGACGGTGCCTTCGGCCTCGCGCTGAACCGCCCCTCGGGCCGCACCGTGGCGGAGTTTCTGCCGGATCGCGATCTCGGCGGGATCGCCGGGGTGCCGGTCTTTCTCGGCGGGCCGGTGTCCACGGATCAGCTCATTTTCGCGTCGTTCCATTGGAGCGCGGAGGCGGAGCGGATGGAGTGCCGGCATCATCTGGTGATCGCCGAGGCGGAGCAGGCGGCGGCGGAAAAGGCGGTGGTGCGCGCGTTTGTGGGTTACGCGGGCTGGAGTCCGGGCCAGATCGAGGGGGAAATCGCCGCGTCCTCGTGGCTCCTGCAAAAGCCCGCGCGAGAGATGCTGGAGCTGGAGCGCTGCCCGCGGCTGTGGCGCGAGGTCACGAGCACCTTCGGCCCGTGGTTTCAGATCGTGGCGGAAGCGCCGGAGGAGCCGTCGCGGAACTGACTCATCCGGGAAGGCGTCTATAAAACTTCCAACCGCGAGTCATCCTGAGCGGAGCGGAGGCGGAAAGGCGGGCGGAGCGCAGTCGAAGGACCCCGTGGAGTCACCAGCGACGTCGGCTGTCATTTCACGGGGTTCTTCGACTGCGTTCCGTCCCGCCTTCGCCCGCACGGAACTCCGCTCAGGATGACACGCGTTTGGTAGGTTCATCCCGCCCAAAAAAATCACGCCCGACCAAGCCGCTCACGCGGTCATTGGAGCTTGGTCATGCCCTCGTCATTCGTCATTACTCATTCGTCATTTTCCCTCATGCCCCGCGTCCCACGTCTCGAACTCCTCCTCTTCCTCGTCACGTTTTTCGCGTACGCGTATTTCCATCAGGGCGGCGGGTGGAACCAGAACTCCCGCTTCGCCGAGGTGCGCGCGATGGTCGAGGAGGGCCGCTTCGCGATCGACAACTTCCTCGTATATCAGCGCGACCCGGTGAAGGACAACCTCGTGCGCGTGCCGCTGGATCATGCGGAGTACGACTTCGGCGGGCAGCGCCACGCGCTCTGCTGGGTGGATGGCGCGTGGACGTTTTTCCCGATCAGCGGACGGCCCACCGCGGCAGGCACCGTCGAGGAACCGATGCACACGCTCTGCGCCTCGGGCGACGTGGCCTACGTGCCGCAGACCGGCCATTTCCACCCGAACAAACCGCCCGGCACCTCCTTCCTCGCGCTGCCCGCCTACTTCGCGATCTTTCACCTCGAGCGCGCGCTCGGCCTCTCGCCCGACCACTGGTGGACGCTCAATCTCAACGCGTGGCTGACCACGATCCTCAGCGTCGGCCTGCTCTCCGCGCTCGGGTGCGTGCTCTTCTTCCGCCTGGCCTGTGACTTCGCCGGCGGGGCGAAAATGCCCGCGCTCCTCGCCACGTTCGCGTTCGCGTTCGGCACGACGTTTTTCCCGTTCGGCACGATTCTGTTCGACCACAATCTGACCGCCGTCCTGCTTCTCGCGAGCTTCTACTTTCTCCGCCCGCCCACCGCGCGTCCGGCGCTCGCGGGCTTCTGCGCGGGCTGCGCGGTGGTCACGAACTACGTCGCCGGCGGCGCGGTCCTCGCGCTGGGCCTCTACGCCCTGCTCGCCCCGCGGCCCGCGCATTGGCGGCGCGCGCTGCTTTTTTCGCTCGGCGGGCTCCTCCCGGCCCTGCTCCTCGGCTGGTATCACATGGCGAATTTCGGTTCGCCCTTCGCGCTGAGTAACGACTTCCAGAACCCGCTCTTCAAAGACCCGCACGGCTCGCTCGGCATGTTCGGCACGCCGTCGGGCTATGTCGCCGGACTGCTCGCGGTGTCGCCGTATCGCGGCGTCTTCTGGCTCTCGCCGGTGCTCCTTTTCGGCCTCGCCGGCTGGTGCGTATGGCTGCGCGAAAAAACCTTCTCCGCCGAGGCGCGGCTCGGGCTGGCGATCTTCGCGTGGTTCTTCCTCGTGAACACCAGCTTCAACGGCTACCACGGCGGCTTCTCCGCCGGCCCGCGCTACCTCGTGCCCGGCCTCCCTTTCCTCGCCCTGCCGCTCGTCGTCGCCTTCCTCCGGTGGAAAAAAACCGCGCTCCTCCTGCTCGCCATCTCCGGCGTGCAGCAGTTCCTCCTCACCGCGACCGACGCGCAAAACTCCCTCGCCGTCGGCGGCCACGCCCGCGTGGACGACGCCCACCGCAAGGACGACTTCTTTTGCAACATCGTCACCGAATACGCCGCGCCGCTTTTTTTCACCGGCCACATCGGCCCGCTCACTGAGCAGCTCCTCGCCATCCGCAGCGAGCAAGAGGAGCGCCTCCTCGCCGCCTCCGTCCCCGACGCAGCGGAACGCGCGGCCAAGCTCGCCGAGCTGCGGCGCGACTACCGCGCCGCCGTGGATCGCGGCGACCGCGAGCCCATCCAGCTCGCCTCCATCCGCGGCCCCGTTTCCAGCAATACCGTGAACGTCTTCGACGGCCTGCTCGGCTACGGCCTCTGGCCGCTGCGCAGCCCGCAGTCGGACTGGGCTTCCTTTAACCTCGGCGAACTCCTCTGGCCCATGAGCCGCTGGAGTCTGCTCCCGCTGCTCCTCGTTGCCGGCGGGCTCGGCGTCGCGTTGTGCATTGCCGCGCGCCGCCCGACCGGCTAGCTCCTTCGTCCGCATGAGCACCGAACCCCACTCCCCGCGCGGCGTCGAGCACGCGCACGTCATCGACATCGTGGCGCACGACGCCCCGGCCGGCACCGTCGCGCTCATCATGCTCGAACCGCGTCCGTGGGATGGCTCGGAGCTGCGCCTCTTTCAGCTCCAGGAGAAAATCAACGCCTACCTCGGCTTCGCGCTCGATGGCGAAATGGCCGAGGCCTACCCCGCGCTCACCGGGCTGCCGCTGCGGCTCCAGCTCGACTGCGCCACGCCGCCGGATGCCATGACCGTCAGCTTCCTCAGCCACGTCCGCGAGCAGATCGCCTTTCAGGAAATCGACCTCCAAGTGCGCGTCATGGGCGCGTCCGGCTGCGGGCCGTCCTGCGGCTGCCATCCGCCCGCCGGCGGAGAGGTTTAGCAGCCTGTTGAAAAAAAACTCACGGAGCTTGGGTGGATGGCGTCGCTCCGCGCGCCATGCCATGCCCACGCCGCAGGCCCATCTTTCGGAGTGGCGCTA
>JAYWEB010000458.1:0-2710 GCA_043779575.1 Chthoniobacter sp.
GCAAACAGCCGCGCCTTCATCGCCTCCACCTTCGCCTTTTCGATCGTGAAGCCCGCTTCCAGTTCCGCCAGCCGCGCCCGCGCCGCGTCCACCAGCGCACGAGTGCTGCAACTCAAGTATCCATTTAATCATCGTTTTGCTGCTCCAGATCCACCACCCTCGCCCCTGTTATGTCTAAAATCGAAGGACTCAGAATTCGCAACTACCGCGCATTGCGCGACATGGAGTTCGGTAAGCTCTGGAATCTCCAGGACAAAGCTCCACTCAGCCCGATGACGGTGGTCATCGGGAAAAACGGCGTCGGTAAATCGAGTATGTTCGATGCCTTTGGTTTTCTGGCCGATTGCTTGAAGGTCGGCGTTGAGGAAGCATGCGACGCACGGGGGCGTGGTGGTTTTGACCGTATCCGTTCACGCGGTCAGTCCGGCCCGATTGAATTTGAGGTGTATTACAAAGAGGACGGCAACGCACGGCCGATCACGTATGAAGTGGCTATCGATGCCGATGAAGACGGTAGGCCATATGTCGCCAAGGAACGCTTGCGCCAGCGGCGGAAAGGCCAGAAGCACGGACGCCCCTTCTCTTTTCTCTGGCTGGACTCGGGTAAGGGGGTTGCCTGGAAGGGCGAGGCTAGCGGACGACAATTGGACGAAAGCGACAAACCCATTACCTTTGAAGAGCTAAGAAAGAAACTCGGGCCGGAAAAATCCACGACTGAAATCGTCGAGTTAGAGGATAATCGAAGGCTAGGCATTGCGACGCTTGGTTCGCTCAAGCAACACCCTCGTATCGCCGCCTTCCGCCGATTTATCGAAGGCTGGTATCTCAGTTACTTTACTCCGGATGCCGCTAGGAGCCTTCCTCTCGCCGGGCCGCAGAAGCAACTTAATGTTCACGGAGACAACTTAGGCAACGTGGTCCAATACATGGAGCGCGAACACAAAGATCGGTTTCAACGCATCCTCGACCGCATTGCGACGAAAATCCCTGGAATTAAAAAGATCGACACGGAGAAAAGTAACGACAAGCGTTTGTTACTTCGCTTCGGCAGCCAAGGATTCGTCGATCCATTTTATGCGCAGGAAATGTCGGATGGCACTCTCAAGGTCTTTGCTTATTTGCTGCTGATGGAAGACCCAACTCCACCACCATTCATTTGTATTGAGGAACCAGAAAACGGACTTTACCACAAGCTCCTTGAGACATTGGCGCTAGAATTTCGTGCTCATGCAACCGGATTGAAAAACAGCTCGCAGGTTTTCATAACCACGCATCAGCCCTATTTCGTGGATGCGCTGACACCCGATGAGGTATGGATTTTGGAGAAAGGAGGAGACGGATTCTCGACAATTCGACGCGCAAGCGAACTTCCCGTAGTTATGGCCATGGTAGAGCAGGGATTACCGCTCGGTGGCCTATGGTATAGCGACTATCTCGACGAAAAATAGTCCAGTATGCACTTTGAATTTCTCGTCGAGGATCAGTCCGGCAAGGTGATGTTGGAGCTTTTGATACCGAAAGTCATCAGCGACACCCATACGTTCAACATTCACGCCTACAAAGGAATCGGACGGCTCCCCAAGAACCTGAATCCTAAGGCCGACCCAGATAAGCGGATTCTACTGGATCAGTTACCCCGGCTGCTTGGAGGATATGGCAAGGCTTTTGCCTCCTATCCGGTCGATTATCACGCAGCGGTCATCGTCGTTTGTGATTTGGACAATCGAAATCTGGAGGAGTTCACCAAAGAGCTACTTGAGGTGGCCAAGAAGGTAAACGCTGCGCCAAGGACAGGATTGTGCATCGCGGTAGAGGAGGGCGAAGCTTGGTTTCTCGGGGACATTGCAGCGGTCAAGAAGGCATATCCGAGGGCAAAGTCTGCGGTGCTCGCCGCCTATAAAAATGACTCTATTTGTGGCACTTGGGAAAAGCTGGCGGATGCCGTCTATGCCGGGGGGGCAACGTCTCTAAGTGTGCAAGGCTACCAAGTGGTCGGACAAGAAAAGAGCTGCTGGGCGGAGAAAATTACACCTCACATGGACGTTGCTTTGAATCAGTCACCGAGCTTCGGAAGGTTCTGCACGACTTTGAAGAAATTTGCCGGGACTGACGTGTGACCTGCGCCCGAGTGTTCACCCGCTTTACCGAATTGAGGACTTCGCACTGCCGTATTTGCGCGGGGAAGCTGAGCTTCGTGGTGAGGGGCGGGACTGCCTGGAGCCAGTGCGGCGGCGCGTGAACCCGACCCGACGAGAGGGCGCGGCCCTTCGAGTCGGCGTTGCGGTGGGTGATTGAACGGTTGCCGATGGCTCCCGGTTCGGGCATCTTCGGCCCATGAGCACGCTCACCGAAATCGAAAACGCCGTGGAACGCCTTCCCGCGCGCCAGAAGGAGGAACTCCTGGCCTTTCTCGCCAAGCAACTCGGACGAGCCCCGGCAGCGCGCGCGAGGACGAGGCGCGGCTTGAAGGCAGCGGGACGCCCCGCGCTCGACGGTCTGCCGGCGGATTTGTCCATCGGCACAAAAGAGCGGGTGCGCGCACTGATCGCCCAGCGCCATGTCGCAAGTCGCTGACACGGGTTTTCTGGTCGCGTATTGGAGCAAGGCGGACACGCATCATCGCTGGGCGCGAAGTCTGACCGTCACCGCCCCGCTGCGGACGTGCGAGGCCGTCCTGACCGAAGCGGCCTACCTGCTCGGCACGCCGGAA
>JAYWEB010000459.1:0-17208 GCA_043779575.1 Chthoniobacter sp.
TCCTCGATGCCCAGGCCGTGCTCGACGCCAAGGTGGGCTCGCTCGATACGGTGCGCGGCACCGAGCTTCCCGAAATCCGCCAGGACATCGGCAACATGAAAAAGAGCCGCGGCTGGAACGACGGCAAAGGCGACGTGATCGAGGTCAACACCGCCTCCGCCAGCACTGACCCCGGCACTCTCCAGCCAAAATTCGACGCGGAGAGCAAGCAGGGTCGCGTGGAACTGATGGGCAAGAAACTCGGGGCCGACAGCCTGAACGTCTATGTCCGCGTCAAAGGCGTTGCCGCCTTCCGCCTCCTCGCCGCCAAGCGCGTGCGCTTCCCACTCGACGACGACACCGCCTCCGCCAGCGGCCAACCCGAGGAGCGCGAATACCAGGCCGTCGCCGTCATCGGCGACGACGAAGTCGGTGTGCCCAGCGACATCGTCAGCGCCGTCTGGAGGCCGTGAAGCCCTCTTTTCACAAACCAACATAACCATCAAAACTGACCTATGATTAACGTCGTCGTTGACCTCTACCACGGAGATGGCCATGTCGATTTCGCGCAGGCGAAAGCCGATGAGATCGAAGGCATCATCCACAAAGCCACCCAGGGCCACCACCCCGATCCCGAATATGCCGGACGAAAGCCCCTCGCCTTGCAGGCCGGGCTGATGTGGGGCGCTTACCATTTCGGCAATGGTGAAGATGCGCACGATCAGGCCAAACGCTTCCTTGATGTCGTGCAGCCCGATGACAAAACGTTGCTCGTGCTCGATTTCGAGCCAAACCCGCACGGCACCACCATGTCGCTGGCGCAGGCACGCACCTTTGTCAGCTATGTGGCCAATGCGCGAGGCGGATACTGGCCAGGTCTTTATGGTGGAGGCTATCTCAAAGAGCAACTCGGCCAGAACGACGACCCCATCCTGAGCCGCTGCTGGCTCTGGCTGGCGCAATACGGCCCGCACGCTGTCATCCCGCCCGCATGGCCGATGTGGACGATGTGGCAATACACCGACGGCGCACTCGGCCCGCAACCACACACCGTCCATGGCATTGGCCGTTGCGACCGGAATTTCTTCAACGGCGACCTCACCCAACTCCGGCAGTTGTGGGGTTACTGACAGGCTCCCCCGTCGGTGCTCCCAAGCAGACTGACGGCCACCGGTCACTTTATCCGCTGCATCCATGAAATCTCTTCTCCCACTCTTCCTCGCCGTCTGCGGCGTGGGCTGCACGGCGCTGAACCACCCCTCTTGCAGGTTGCCGGAGGGTATCTGGCCTTTGCCTCCTGCGCACGAGAAGCCCTACCGTCCGGCACCGTGGGGGAGCGGGGATCAGGCGTTTCCTTATTCCGTCTGGACTCCCAAGGCCCCGCGGCCGGTGCAGGCGGTGGTGATCCTCATTCCGGGATGGGATGGCACGATGACGGATTACGCGGTGCTGGCCGAGCATCTGGCCGCGCATGGCTATGCCGTCTATGGGAGCGAGCAGCGGGCGGGTGTTTACGATCCTGAGGCAAAGCGGCGCGGCAATCCGCAGCACTGGCATGAATGGGTGCGCGACCTGCAGGAATTTACCACGTTCGCCGCCCGCAAGCATCCCGGCCTGCCGGTCTTTTACCACGCCCACAGCTTTGGGACGCTGGTCGCGGCGGAAACGGCGGCGGAGCCGGTCGGAACGCGACGGCCTGATGGGATCATTTTGCAGTCGATGGCCATGCCTTTGTTGATCGAGAAAGAAAGCGCGCTCAAAGGGGCGATCATCGGAGCATTGGCGTGCGTTCGTGTGCCGCAGCTCGCGATCATGGAATCGGCAAATCTCGGACCAACGGGGGATCCAGTGCTGAACTGCCAATGGATGCAATCGAAAGACCGCCTCGCGGAAGGATACAAGGTGCGTTACTTCCTGGAAGCAGCCAAACTCGGCCACCGGGTCTGGGAAACATCGGAAAAGCTGACGCTTCCCGTGCTGGCACTGGAGGGGGAGCAGGACAACGTGGTCGCGCCGAAACCGGCGGACAAATGGGCTTATGACCAGTTTCTCCGCTACCGGCTTCGCGGCGGACGCGCGGAAGTCATCCGCTACCACGGTGGCTACCATACCATGACCATCGTTCGGACCGGCAACCCAGCGCTGGATCGAACCACGGCGAAAGCACTCCACGACATTACTCAATGGCTTGATCGGCAAACGCGGGGAGCGGTACGATGAGGGGGCCAATGAATGGCTCTGGAAATGGGTGCAAAGGAGTCGAGGGCGATTCCACGCCTTGTGGCGGGCGGAGTGACCTAGCGGGGCGCGGCGTCACCATCATCGACCGGCTCCTCGCGCATGCCGAGTCGAAGCCGGAGCGGGTCGCCTTTGCGGAAAGTAATCGCCACCTCGAAATCGTGCGGCGGATTTCCTTTGCCGAGCTGCTCGTGCAGGTGCGTGCTGGAGCGGCCCGGCTGCGGAAAGTCGCCGATCCAGGCGACAGGGTTTTGATCTTCTTCGAGCCGGGCCTTGATCCTCTGGTGGCGTTCCTTGCGGCGCTGGCGGCGCGCTTGATTGCTGTTCCGGCGGCGTTGCCAGCGATCACGCCGACCACCGGCGAGGCGGCCGGGAAACGAGGTGCCCTGCGACTATCCGCGGCGCAAAATATCATCCGTGACTGTGCGCCGCGCCTCGTGCTGTGCTCGCCGGCGGCGCAAGCTTCGGTCGTGGAATTGCTGTCGGATGGCGATGGCTCGATCACACTGCATGACTGGGCAAGCCTCGCGGTCGATGGGGAAGAACAGGGCGACGCGCGCGAATTTACTGCCGGTTTGCCGACGGTGCATGATGTCGCGTTTCTGCAATACACTTCGGGCTCGACGGCCTTGCCCAAGGGAGTCGTCGTCACCCACGCCAATATCGCGCACAATCAGGAGGGCATCACTACTTTCATCGCCGCTACTCAGAACAGCACGATGGTAAGCTGGCTACCGATGTTTCACGACATGGGGCTGGTGGGCGATGCGCTGAACCCGCTCTGGGTGGGTTACACCTGCGTAAAACTCACCCCGGCGGATTTCCTCCGGCGACCGACGCTCTGGATGGAGGCCATAGCCAAGTTTCGTGGCACGATCACGGGCGGGCCAAACTTCGCTTTCCAAGTTGCGGCCACGCGTGGCCTGCCGGAAGGGAAGACACTCGACCTGACAACGCTGGAAACATGCTACTGTGGCTCCGAGCCGATTCGGCGCGAGACGCTTGACGCGTTTGCCCGTGCCTTTGCCCCGCACGGCCTGCGGCCAGAAGTGCTGAAACCCTGCTACGGGCTGGCGGAGAGCACGCTCATCGTCTCTGGGTGCAAGCCGCACACGGTTGTGTTTCGCACCGTCCGTCCGCCGGAGCAGACGACGGAGGAAGCGTTCGTTTTCGCGCCTCGGGGAGAGCTGGTGAGTTGCGGCGCGGTTGCGTGTGAAGGTGCCCGGATTTTCATCCGCGACGCGGCCACGCATGCGCCGCTGCCGGAGGGTGACATCGGAGAAATTTGCGCTGTTTCGCGCTCGATCTCGCCGGGCTACTGGGCGCATTTACGTGAGGAAAGGACCGAGCCTTTCCTCGACATCGACCGCACGCTGCCGACAGGCGATCTCGGCTTTGTGCGGGATGGGGAGCTGTATGTCTGCGGGCGGATCAAAAATACGATCATCGTACGCGGTCGGAAGTTCATCGCCGAGGATCTCGAAGACCTCGTGGAGCACGATCTCTCCGGGGTAAATCGCGTGCGCGCGGGGGTGTTTGCAGTGGCGGAGAGTGAGCGCGAAGCGGTGGTCGTGCTGATCGAGTGCCGGGGGGGCTCAGGCGAAACGAGTGAAATTGAGGAGCGGGTCAATCGGCTCATTTTGGAACACTGCGGATTCGTGCCCGACCATGTGGCTATTGTCCGTCCCTCAACTCTTCCGCGCACCACGAGCGGCAAACTCCAGAGGCAAGCGTCCGCCGAGCTTTGGCGGCAAAACGGCTTTTGGCGAACGACCTCCGGCGAATGAACACCGAAACTACACCGACTTCCGCAGATCCAGACAGCCTGCACGATCCTCTCCTGCTTCGGCGGCAGATGATTTACGTCATGGCATTCGATGCGTTGCCTTTATTCCTTGCGACGGTCGCTTTCATTTTCATCCCGGCACTCCGCCCTCGCCCTTATGATCTGGCTGTCTTTGCGGGAATGTGGCTGATCACGATGCTAGGGGTCACGGTGGGATACCATCGGCTCTTCACCCACCAAGCTTTCAAATGCGGCTCCGCGGTGAAGCTTGCGCTCGGTTGGGCCGGAAGCATGTCTGCGCCGGGACCGGTCATCGCCTGGGTGGCGACGCATCGGAAACATCACACGGCCAGCGATGTCGATGGCGATCCTCATTCGCCGCACCTTGCGGGCGGCGGTTGGGCGGGTTGCTTGCGTGGGCTATGGCACGCGCAAATGGGCTGGATGATCGGCCACGCTTTTCCGAGCCCGCTCCGCTATGCCCGCGATTTGCTGGTCGATCCCGTGACGCTGCGGATCAATCGTGACTACTTCAGGATCGTCGCCATCGGCGTGCTTGCTCCGGCCTTGGGCAGTCAGCTTTTTGAGGTGGGATGGGCTTCGTTTCTTTCGTGTGTGCTTTGGGGCGGCTTGTTTCGCATCGCCATCCTTCATCATGTGATCTCCAGCGTGAACTCGGTCTGTCATGTTTTCGGGTCCCGTCCGTTTGAGACCAAAGAAGAGAGCCGCAATAACGCCTGGCTTGCCATCCCGACCGTCGGCGAGGCGTGGCACAACAATCATCACAAATTCCCCAGTTCCGCCTATCTCGGCTTGCGCTGGTGGGAGATCGACCTCGGCGGCTGGCTGGTCGCAATGCTCGAACGCTGCGGACTCATCTGGGGCGTGATCGACGCGCGCAAGAAGCTCTCGGAGCCCCTGGCTCCCTCAGGAAGGAATGCCTGAAAATATGTCTGACCCTGACCCAATCGCCGCGCTCTGCGACATCATCATCGAAATCACTGCCGTGGCGACGCGCCGCCGCCTTTCGCCCGGAGCGGCGACGGGGCGCAGGGATTTTGCTTCGCTCGGTGTGGACTCGGTGAATGTCTTCGAGATCATTCTGCATCTGGAGACGCGATACTCGGTCACGCTCCTCGACACTTTCCTCTTTACCCACCGCACTCCGGCGGAGGCGGCCCAAGCCCTTCACGACATTCTGGGCGGGAAAAGCTCGCCGAATCCGCCGGACGCCAACGGCCCGCCATAGAACGGACAACTCATGGAACGTACTCCTTCAGAATTCACCATCGAACCTGCTTTTGCCAAGAGCATGGAAGCACGGATGCAGCCGTATCACGCCTGGATCGAGCGGTGGCGGGAACGTGGAGCGCTCAGCTTCGGCATCAACATTACATCACAACATATTTGTAGCAGGGAGACAGAATAATGGAACAGTATAAAGCATACATTCGTAAAATGGTGGAGCAGGGAGGGCCTCGAGAGGAACACTACCAAGAGATCACCAAATGGATTAACCAAATTCACAGTCTCGCCACATTGGGACGCATTTCGCAACCAGAGCTTGCTTCGATGCGCGCTTGGTTTGGATCCGCATTGTCACCCTCCACAATACAAGGCTTGGCATTAACTAAGCCTCACGGTTATGCGGGTGATTTCGAGATTATTGACCGGATTTATCAGCACTACGTTTCTCCCGATCCCCACACTGCAAGGTGGGATCACTACTTCCACGAGCAAGCTGGTCCGAAGGCGGTGCGAAATCGTAAAGCCTACTTTCATACGCTGCTTGATCGACACTACGCCAGTCGCCAGCCACTTCGAGTGCTTAAGATAGCCAGTGGGCCGGGACGCAGCATGTTTGAGTGGTTTACCGCCAATCCATCCGCCGCCGCATCTTTCCAATGTATCGAGATTGATCCAACCGCCATTCGTTACGCCAGTAACCTCAATCACCAATTCCTGGACCGCATCAACTTCACACAACTCAACGCACTCCTGTATAAGCCGACGGTGCAATATGATCTTGTATGGGCAGCAGGTATTTTCGATTACTTTCCTGATCCAGTCTTTCTCAGTCTGTTCCAACGTCTGCTTTCGGCCGTCGCTCCCGGTGGTGAGTTGGTTGTCGGTAACTTCTCGGATAGCCATCCCAGCCGTCCTTACATGGAGGTTATTGGTGATTGGCATCTCTATCACCGCAGCGCCGAAAAGCTTCGCTCGCTGGCTGAACAGGCCGGGATTTTGCCCGAAAACGTTCTCATCGGTAGTGAGCCAGAGGGCGTTAATCTCTTTCTTCACGTCTCTGCATAATTCCGAATCAAACGCATCGAATTGTCTCCCGAAAATAGAGAACGGTTCTGAATAAATCGAACAATCCATGCGACGCACCGATCCAGAATCCACCATCGAACCTGCTTTTGCCGAGAGCCTGCTCAGTTACGTGCGGCTCACGGGCAAGAGCATGGAAGAGCGGATGCAGCCGTGCCACGCCTGGATCGAGCGGCGGCGCGAACTCGGGATTTATCCGTATGGAAAGGTGCTCATGGACCGCGTGGGGCATACGGCCGATGTCGGCGACGAGTTTTGCGAGCAGCGTGCGGTGCGGATCAACTTCGGCTCACAGGATTACCTCGCTCTCGCGCAAGACCCGTCCCTCCGGGATGCGGCGCGTGCGGTGTTGGATGAATTTGGAGTCCATAGCGCGGGCTCGCCGGTGCTCTGCGGGCGCACCCGCCTGCTTGTTGAGTTGGAGCAAAAGATCAGCCGTATCCTGGGACAGCAGGCGTGTTTGATCTACGCGACCGCATGGGGCGCTGGCTTCGGCATGCTCGCCGGGCTGGTGCGCGGGGAGGATGTGATCCTCATGGACGCGCTCTCGCACAATTGCCTCCACGAAGGTGCGCGGCACGCGACACCCAACGTCTGCAAGTTCGCTCACAACGACCTGGCCGATCTCGAAAGCTTGCTCCGGGAGGAACGGACCCAGCGGCCGAACACCGGCATCTTCATCGTTCTCGAAAGTCTTTATTCGATGGATTCCGACGCACCCGAACTGGTCGCGGTGCTCCGGTTGGCCCGGGAATGGGAGGCAATCGTGATCCTTGATGTGGCGCATGACTTTGGAGCGATGGGTGAGCGCGGGCTCGGTCTGCTGGAAACGACGACTGAGTTACAGCCGGACGTGATCATGGGCTCGTTCAGCAAGACGTTTGCAGCGAATGGTGGCTTTGTTGCCTGTAGCCGCGCCGTGCGGGACTACCTCTGCAACCACTCCTCCCCATACGTGTTTTCAAATGCCATCTCACCGCTCCAGACGGCGGTTGTCAGCCGCGCTTTCGACATCGTCTTCTCCGAAGATGGGCAGCGGCGGCGGGCAGCGCTGCGGATGAATACCGTCGCTCTACGCGCCGCTTTGAGGAAGCAAGGGATCGAAGTCACCGGCGTTCCTTCGCCCATCGTCCCAGCTTTCGTCGGCGACGAAAAAATCGCACGGCTTACTTCCAAGCACCTCCTGCACAACGGTCTGCTGGCGAACCTTGTCGAGTTTCCGGCCGTTCCGGCTGGAAAAGCGCGATTCCGTTTTCAAGTGATGGCAAACCATGAGTCGGCTGCGATCGAGAAAGCCGCCGCGATTATGGCGCAGAGCAAGGCGCAGGCGGAAACGGAGTGGGCAACGATTTCCAACGGTGCATAGCCGGTTCACTTATGCCGGTTCCTCTGCGCCTCACCCTGGCCATTTTCCTTCACCGTAAGACGCGGCTCGCACTGACGATCATGGGAGTAGCGGTCGCGTTCTTTCTCGCTGCCGCGCAGTTCGGCCTATTGGTGGGGTGGATTCATACGAATATCGCGCTGCTCAATCATGCGGGTGTGGATTTATGGATCATCGCGGAAAAGGCGCCGGCTTGGGATTACGGGACGGCGATTCCCAGGCAGCGCATCTATCAGGCGCGGAGCGTGCCGGGAGTTGCGTGGGCAGAGGGATTGTTCATGGCTTGGAATACCTGGCAGCGACCCGATGGGCGGCGAGTGAACGTGGAACTCGTGGGCCTGGACAAGAGCAACGTGGGCGGGCCGTGGCAACTGCAAGCGGGGACGCTCGACTGCGTGCATCGCACACAGACGGTGATTGTGGATGAGCTGTTTCAAGACGATCTCGGGGTGGCGGAAATGGGGGGCAGCTTTGAGATGTATGGAGAGCGAGTGACGGTGGGCGGGATTTCGCGCGGGGTGCGGACGTTCACGGCGTCGCCGCACATTTTCACATCCATCGAGCAGGCGATCCGCTACGATAAACGCTACCGCGACGACGAGATTACTTACGTGCTGGTGCGATGCGTGGCGGGTGCGGATGTGGCCGCAGTGCAGGCGGAGATGCGGCGGCGCATCCCGCAAGTCGAGGTGTTGACGACGCGGGAATTTGCCGTGCGCACCGCGAAATACTGGATGCTCGGGACGGGCATCGGCATCACGGTCGTCATCACGGCGGTGCTGGGGCTGGCGGTGGGCGCGGTGATCACGAGCCAGACGCTGTTTGCGACGACGCAGGAAAATCTGCCGCATTACGCGACGCTGCTCGCGCTGGGTTTCCGGCGGCGGACGCTGACCGCCGTAGTGCTCGGGCAGAGCGTGGCCGTGGGTCTGGCGGGTGCGGTGCTGGGGACTGCGTTCTTTTTTCCCGCAAGCTGGGCGTCGGCACGAACGCCGATCCCACTGGAGACGACGCCGCAGGTCTATGCCGCGCTGGTGGCGGTTTCGCTGCTGACGTGCGTGCTGGCGTCCTTCATCTCGGTGCGGACGATTTTCAACCTCGACCCGGTGGTGGTCTTCCGGCAATGAGCGCAGCCCTGACCTGCCACGGGGTAAGTATGACGTATGGCACTGGGGAGCTGTCGGAGGTGGTGCTGGAGGGTGTGACCCTGGAAGTCTGCGCCGGGGAAGCGTGTGTGCTGCTGGGGCCGTCGGGTTCGGGTAAGACGACGCTGCTGAGCATCATTGGCTGCCTGCTCACGCCGAGCGGCGGGGAGCTGACCCTGGCCGGTGTGCGGGTGCCTTTCGGGCAGGCGGAACGACTCGGCGCGCTGCGCCGAGAAAAGCTGGGTTTCGTTTTTCAGCACGCGCAGTTACTGCCCTTTCTGAACGCGGAACAGAACGTGGCGTTGGTCGGTGAAAACGCCGGGCTCACTCGCGCCGCCGCGCAGGTGCGGGCGGCGGAACTACTGGCGCACCTCGGGATGGAGGCCGCGCGCACGAAGATGCCGGGACAACTCAGCGGCGGGCAACGCCAGCGCGTGGCGATTGCCCGCGCGCTGGTGCATCGGCCACCGATCGTGCTCGCGGATGAGCCGACGGCAGCGCTGGACTGGCACCACGGACAAATGGTGGCTCAATTGCTGGTGGAGCAAACCCGCGCGGCAGGCGCGGCGCTGGTGGTGGTGACACACGACCGGCGACTCGTGCCGCGTTTCGACCGCGTTTTTGCGATGGATCAAGGCCGGCTGTGCGAGGAGGGCCAGGGATGAGGTGGCTCTTGCTGCCATTCGCCGCCGTCATTCTCGCTGCGTGCGGAAAGAAGGCTGCGCCTGCTGCCAATGCGCCTGCGGAACCGGCGGGCGGCTGGGTGCAGGGCATCGGTTACGTGGAGCCGGCTGGAGAAGTGCGCCGCCTGAGTTTTCTCCATCCGGGAATCGTCGGCGAAGTGCTGGTCGATATAGGCAAGGACGTATCCGCAGGCGAGGTGCTGATGCGGCAGACGGGTCGTGAAGAGAGCGCCGCGCTCGCGGAAGCGGAAGCGGCCCTCGCCACCGCAAAGACGGAATACCAACAGACGCTCGCTGGTGTGAATCCGGAGCGCATTCACGCCTTGGAAGCCGCGCGAGCAGCGAGTGAGGCCGCAGCCAAGAATGCGCGCCGGGATCACGAGCGCCTCGAGCAGCTCTTGGCCAAGGGTGTGGTCTCACAATTGGAACGTGACCACGGGGAGACAGAATCCTTGCGCGCCGAAGCTCATTTCAAACAAGCAGAAGCGGAATTGGCAAATCTGCGGCTCTTCGTACGCCCCGAAGACATCGCCGTTGCGGAGAACAAAACGAAATCGGCCGAAACGCGCGTGGAGACGGCCCGAACCCGGCTACTGGAAAAAGAGCTTCGTGCGCCGATCACTGGGCAGGTTCTCGAAGTCCTACACCGCGAAGGCGAGGCCACCTATGTCCTCGGGCCCGAGCCGGTGCTAGTCTTCGCGGACTCCGGGCGGCTGCGGGTGCGTGCGGAGATCGAAGAAACCTACGCGCTGCAATTGCGCGCCGGACAGGCCGCCGAAGTCTTCGGGCGCGGCCTCGGCCTGCGAAAGTTCGAGGGCCGCGTGTCGCTCGTGAAGTCCATCATGGGCAAGAAGACCGTCTTCACAAAATCCAGCACCGAACGCAAAGACGTGGACGTGCTGCAAGTGCTGATCGACCTGCCAGAAGGCACAACGCTGCCGGTGGGGTTCGAGGTGGATGTGCGGATCAACCGTGCGGTCGGCCGGGATGCGCTGTTCCGCAAACCAGCGCCATCAATCAACCTGCGCGAGGCTTCGCCGGGGTAGCGTAATGTCGGAGAATCTCCCGCGCGCGGGGGAGGGTGGAAAGCAGGGAGGCGGTGGGGCGGCGCAACGCCAGCGGCGGAAAGGAAATTTTCGCTGCCGGGCCGCTGGGGCGAAATCTTTTCCCTTCGCCTCGCCCGCCCGGCGCGCTAAGACAGCCCCGCTTTGAACGCGACCACCACACCCACCGCGAACCCTCTGCGCGAGGGGCTCACCAGTCGGCCCCTGCCTCAGCCGTGCAGCGTCGTCATCTTCGGCGCGTCGGGCGACCTGACTTTCCGCAAGCTCATCCCCGCGCTCTACAACATCGCCGCCGATGGCGATCTGCCCGCCGCGCTGTCGGTCGTCGGCTTTGCGCGGCGCGAAAAGACGGACGCCAGTTTCCGCGAGGAATTGCACGAGGCGGCGCGGAAGTTTTCCCGCTCGGGTTTGAATGAGGAAGTGTGGGCGAGTTTCGCCGACCGCGTCTTTTACCACCGCAGCGAATTCGGCGATGCCGATGGCTACCAGCGCCTCGCGGAGCGGCTGGCGCAGCTCGACGCCGAGCGCGGCACCCGCGGCAACCGGCTGTTTTATCTCTCCGTCGCGCCGAGCGAATTCGAGGGCATCCTCCAGCACCTCGCCGCCGCCGGGCTGAACCGGACCACGGCGGGAAGCTGGGCGCGCGTGATCGTGGAAAAGCCCTTCGGCACGGACCTCGCCACGGCGCAGGCGCTGAACAGCGTGGTCAGCAAAACCTTTCACGAGCGCGACACCTACCGCATCGACCACTTCCTCGGCAAAGAGACCGCGCAGAACATCATGGTGCTGCGCTTTGCCAACGGGATTTTCGAGCCGCTGTGGAATCACCGCTACATCGACCACGTGCAGATCACCGCCGCCGAGCCGCTCGGCGTGGAGGCGCGCGGGCCGTACTACGAAAGCTCCGGCGCCCTCCGCGACATGGTGCAGAACCATCTGCTCCAGCTCCTCTGCCTCGTGGCCATGGAGCCGCCCACCGACCTCGCCGCCGACAGCGTGCGCGATGAAAAAGTGAAGGTCATCCGCTCGCTCCGCCCGATGACGCCCGAGGACGTGGCGCGCGATGTCGTGCGCGGGCAATACGTCGCCGGGGCCATCGGTGGGGCGGAGGTGAAAGCCTATCGCACCGAGGATCGCGTCTCGCCGACCTCGATGACCGAGACCTACGTGGCGCTCAAAGCGAACGTGGATAACTGGCGCTGGGCGGGCGTGCCGTTTTACATCCGCGTGGGCAAACGCTTGCCGAAAGGCGCGACCGAAATCGCCGTGCAGCTCAAGAACGCGCCGAGCGTCCTTTTCAACAAAGGCGCGGAGGACATCGGGGCCAACGTGCTCGTCATCCGCATCCAGCCCGACGAGGGCATCTCGCTCCGCATGCAGTGCAAGATGCCCGGCGCGGCGCTGCGGATCGAGCCGGTGAAGATGGATTTTCATTACGGTACGAGCTTTGGCAAAGCCTCGCCCGAAGCCTACGAACGGCTGCTCCTCGACGCGATGAGCGGCGACGCCACGCTCTTCGCCCGGCGCGACGAAGTGGAAGGCGCGTGGCGTTTCATCGACCTCATCGAAAACGCCTGGCACGCCGCCGGCCCGCCGCCGCCGCTCTGCGAATATCCCGCCGGCTCGTGGGGACCGAAGGAAGCGGACGAGCTGCTGGCGCGCGATGGCAGGACATGGAGGAGGATGTGATCGCGGAAGAAAAGGCGAAAGGCGAAGGGCGAAAGGCGATGGCGGGTGAAGAAAAGGCGGAAGGCGAAAGGCGAAAGGCGATGGCGGGTTCGCGGGGTTCGCCGGATCTTTTGGAGCGGACGAAGCAGTTTGCTTTGCGGGTGATCGCGGTCTTTCGGGCGCTTCCGCGCGAGGAGGCGGCGCGTGTGCTGGGGCGGCAGGTTTTGCGCAGCGGCACGTCGGTGGGAGCGCAGTATCGCGAGGCGCAGCGCGCGAAATCTTCCGCTGATTTCATCAGCAAAATCGAAGGCGCGTTGCAAGAGCTTGAGGAAACCCGGTATTGGATCGAACTACTCAGCGAGGCCGGCATCATTCCCGCCAACCGCCTCACCTCACTCCACGATGAAGCCACCCAGCTCATCGCCATCTTCATGACCATCGCGCGCCGCACCAAGCGCCAACCCTGATCCAGCCATCGCCCTTCGCCCTCCGCCTTTCGCCTTTCGCCTTTCCCACCATGCCCCTCGACCTCTCCGCCCTCGGCACCGCCGTCCCCGTCGGCCAGATCAGCCGCGAGTTGAAAAAACTCTGGGACACCGGCGGCAACGCGCCGACGCGGGCCTCGCTGATGAACTTCGCCGTCTATTGCCGCACCACCGCGGAGCTGGCGGCGAATCACGAACTCATCGCCGAATTCACCCGCAACCACGCCTGCCGTGCGCTCCTCATCTGCGTCTGCCGCAACGCCCCCGAGCCCCGCATTTCCGCCTGGGTCAACGCCCACTGCCACCTCTCCCGCGCGGGCGCGAAAAGCATCTGCTGCGAGCAGATCAGCTTCCTCCTCGAAGGCCAGCTCAAGGGCCGCCTGACCAACATCGTTTTCTCCCACCTCGACAGCGACCTGCCGCTCTACTTCTGGCTCCAGGGCGATGTCTCGGAAAATCTCAACCCCACCCTCTGGCCGTGGATCGACCGCCTCATCATCGACAGCCTCCCGTGGTCGCACCCGCGCGATCAATTCGCCCGCCTCCAGGAATCCCTCGCCACCGCCAAAGCCACCCTCACCCTGCGCGACCTCAACTGGACGCGCTCGCTCTACATCCGCCAGGCGCTCGCGCAGTTCTTCGACCCGCCCGAGCACCTCGCGCTGCTCCCGCAGCTCAGCGCCATCCGCATCGCGCACGCGCCCGGCCACCGCAGCACCGCGCTCCTGCTCCTCGGCTGGCTCGGCGCGCAGCTCGGGCTCACTTTGCAAACATCCGCGCCCCTCATTTTCCAAACCGCCGGCCAGCGCGCCGTCGCCATCCAGCTCGACGAAACGCCCGGCGCACCGCTCGGCGGATGCGTGCTCACGTGCGGCCCCGCCACCTTCGCCCTCCGGCGTGAAACCGCGCAGCCTTTCCTCCGCGCCGACATCCAACTCCCTGGCGACCGCCGCTTCCAGCACCTCCTGCCCGCCGGCCCCACCACCACGCTCGAACTCCTCGACGAGGAAATGACCCGCGGCGCCCGCCACACCCTCTACCTCCGCGCGTTAGCTGCGATCACGCCGCTGCTTTAGCAGCCTGTGGGAAAACTCTTTCAGGTGGATGGCGGCGCTCCGCGCGCCATGCGATAGCTGCGCCGAAGGCCCATCTTTCAAAGTGGCGCTGTCGCGCGTTGGGGACATGGCGCGGCGGAGCGACGCCATCCACCCGAGAACCCCCGAGTTTTTCAACAGTCTGTTAGGAGTAACTCGAACGTTCCTTATTGCCAGCGGGAAGCCCCCAGCCGCCGGCTTCGACTAATCAGCATGATACTGGAGGCAATGAGCAGGGTCATCGTTCCAGGTTCCGGGACAAGAGCCACAGTGCTGGCTACACGGAAGCCAATGCAAAGGTCGGTGGTTGCCGGGCCGAAATTGGTCCGGCCAAGCACGCCGGAGCGCAGTGCGGCGAAGCTTCCATCGAAATAGCCGCCGCGGACGGTGCGACCCTCAGTGCCGAGCGTGTTCGTGCCATCGAAACTACTTTCCATCCATTCCCAAACGTTCCCGTCCTGCCCCATCGTTCCGTAAGCACTGAGGCCACCGGCGTTGTTCACTTCCGCCGGCGTCAATGTGTGATTGAAAACTGCGGTGTGCGGGAGCGTGCCGCCGGTGACCGCAATGGGCACGGTGTTGCTTTCGGTTGCGTAGTCCCAGTAGTTGGCGGTTACCCCGTCGTTTTTGTGAAAAGCGGCCTTATACCACTCATCCTCACTCGGCAGGACGTAGAAGGCATCCTTGTGTCGAAAGAGATTCTCGCCGCCGATCTGCCACGCGTCAGCGCTGCTCCACGGCGTCATCAGAGTGTTGTTGTAGTTGAGTTGGTAGGCGATTTGATGGCCGGTGCTGGTATTCAGCCAATTCACGAACTTGGCAGCTTCAAACCAAGTTACTTGGGTTGCTGGACGGGTGGGGCCCCAGCCCCCGGCATTGACTCCCGCGAGTCCGCTGGCTGTGGCTTTGGCGATCAGGTCCCGGGAAATCTCCGTGGTACTGATCCGGTAGTTATAGCCCACGCCTCCCAACCCGGACGAATAGAGCCCTCCCCCAGCTCCGAGGTCGTCGCCATTGCCGGCATTGCCGACAGTGGCGAAGTCGATTGCGAATCCGTTCGGGCCGGTGCTGAAGGTGTCAGCTCGCGCGGGCAGGGTGCCGAGCGAAAGTAAGCCGGGAACTATCGTTAGGGCGAACGTCTTAAGAAAATGCATCATAGGTATGCAGGATTTATTTGATAGGTTGCTTGGCGATTCGTGGGTGCCGCGAGCAGATCGGGGTGCCCATTGCAAAAGTGCTTGTCGCAAGGTGCATGCCATCCGGGTTGGTGAGTCCCAATTCGCCAAAAAAGACGAAACGCCTTCTCTGAACTCCGCGCGCGGCACTCTTCCCATCTCGCGAATGCGAGAACCCAGCGGGTGGCGTGCGTCACATGCCATGCCTCGTTTCGATGGTCAGACGCCGGTTGCCGGGCTTTTGCGGACGGGAATGGACTTGCGGCGTCCCCTGCGGGCGCGTATCGGCTGCGGCATGAGAGCAGCATTTCGTGAAAAAGAAGCCGGCGGCGCAGATCCGGCGGAGCAGATGGAGTTTGTCCCGGCGGATTACTTTGCCCGGGCCAGGATGGAGGACATCTTTCCGCGTGCGGCGCGGCTGCAGGTGGATATTGGCTGCGGCGAAGGTGGCTTTCTGGAGGCCATGGCGGCGCAGCATCCGGAGGACAATTTTCTGGGGATCGAGCGCCTGCTCGGGCGGGTCCGCAAGGTCTGCCGCGGGGTGTTGCACCACGGGCTGACGAATGTGCGGCTCTTGCGGATCGAGACGGCGTACGCGCTGCGTTATGTGCTGCCGGTGGAGAGCGTGGCGGTGGCGCATGTGCTTTTCCCTGATCCCTGGCCGAAGCGGCATCATCAGCCGCGGCGGCTCATTCAGGCCGGCTTCATGGAGGCGCTGCACGGCATCCTCGCGGCGGGCGGGGAACTGCGGATCAAGACGGATGACGAACCGTATTTCCAGTGGATCGAAAAAGTGCTCGCCAAGGCCAAGGGCTACGAGCGCCTCGACTGGCCGGACGACCCGGAATATCCGCTCACGGATTTCGAGCGCCGCTTCCTCGCGCAGGGTCTGCCGATCTACCGCGCGCGGCTGCGGAAGGTCTGACCGCCGACGCGCGCCTCGATGGCGAAGCCGCCGTCGCGGATTTGCACATTGACGGCTCCCGTTCGGTCTTGGCGGAAAGTGGTCACGCCCACCGCGCTCAGGCTTTGCGCCCAGGCATCGAGGCGCTCCGGCGCGTCGCCATAGCCGAGGGCGGTGCAGATGACCGCGCGCGGCCGGACGCGGATCAGGAAGTCGAGCGTGCCCGAAAAATCCTTGGCGTGCTGACCTTTGATGACGATGTCGCTGCGCAGGTCGGGTTCGTTTTCGAGCAGCCACTGCTCGGTGGCAAAGCCGCTGTCGGACATGAAAAGGACGCGGGTTCCGGCGGCTTCGAGTTGCACCACGAGCGCCTTGTCGTCGGCGGTGGCGCGCGCGATGCCGGCGGGCGGGTAAAGCACGCGCAGGGTGGCGGCGGGAGCGAGCCGGAGGAGATCGCCGCGCTGGTAGAGTCCTTTGCCGAGGCTGCGGCGGGCGAGTTCGGCGTGGAGGTTTTTACGCGTGGGGGATTTGTCGTGGAGCGCGGAATCGACGAGGGCGCGCGGGTGAAAATCGTCGAGCAGCGCGACGGCGCCGCCGAGGTGTTTCACGTCGCCGTGGGTGAGCAGCAGGCCGTCGAGCCGGTTCACGCCGCGGGTGCGGAGATAGGGCAGCACGAGGTGTTCGTAGGCCACTTGGCTGCCGCAATCGAGCAGCCAGTCGCGACCACCGGCGCGGAGGTGCGCGGCCCCGCCGTCGGCGAGATCGAGCACCGTGATCTCGCAGTCGGGACGGGGTCCGAGGCGGGGCGTTTCGACGTAGAGCCAGCCGCCGGGGACGAGCGCGCAGACTTTCAAGACCGCGAGCAGCGCCTTGGCGCAAAACCAGTTCGCGTTGTTGCACAGGACCGCGCCCAGTCTCCACAGCGGTGCCGTGAGGAGCGTGGCGATCCCGAGCAGGAGGACGGCAAAGGCCAGCGGCACCGCGAGCATATTGGCGAAGAGCGCCGCCGGCGAAAACAGGTGGAAGTATCCGGCAGTGAAGAGCAGCGAGCCGAGCCACGCGGAAACGGTGACGCCGAGCGCGGCGGCGCACTTTCCGGCGACCGCCGCGCCCACATGCTGCGGCCAGCGCCAGAGCGGGCGCGGCAGGAAGACATCGGGCCGGCCGAGCGGTTCGAGGCGGCGCTGGATTTTTCCCGAGAGCCACACGATGACGAGCACGAGGACGAAGGAGAACTGGAAGCCCGGCGAGAAAAGCTGGTTCGTGTCCCAC
>JAYWEB010000460.1:0-6708 GCA_043779575.1 Chthoniobacter sp.
GCGGGCAGGAAAACCGGCAGCGCGAGGACGAAGACGGCGGCGAGGAAGTAACCCCAGCGGAGTTGCCAGAGCGTGAGCGCGAAGGCGGCGGCGAGCACCGCGAGCACGGGCAGGGCGCGGCGGTCGGTTTTGCGCGCGAGGACGAGCAGCACCGGCGCGGCGAGGGCGGTCCACCCGAGCCAGCTCCAGAGCAGCGGGGAGCGCAGATCGAGGTGCGCGAGTTCGCCGATCTGGCCCTGCCAGCGGGCGAAGTATGCGCGCATCGCCGCGTCGGGCACGGCGATGCGCCAGCCTTCGAGGAGGAAGGCGACGGCGAGCAGCGCGGCGAAGGCGATCCAGCCAGGCCGCCGGGCGGGCGCGAAGAGCGCGCGGCGATCCAGCGCCAGCCACAGCACCAGCACCGCGCCGAGCAGGATGAGCGGTTCGTAAAGCGACACCCAAAGACTCAGCGCCCACGCCACGCCGGCGACGACGCCCCACTCCGTCATCCTGAGCGGAGCGCAGAATGGGGACGCGCCATCTGCTGCTGCGTCATCCGTTTTCCGCGCCAGCGCGAACTCCGCGCCGAGCGCGACGATGAGCAGCACGATGAGCAGCGCCTGATGATCCGGCCGCCCGAGCGCCGTGCCATGCACGAGGATCGGGCTGACCGCGTAGAGCAGCGCCGCCATGCCCCAAAACCGCAGCCGCAGCGCCCACGCCCACAACACGAGAAACACCGCACCCACGACGCCGAGCACCGGCCCGATGAGCGCCCCCGCGAGATCGAGCGTCTGGTCGTGGAGGACGCTCGCCTTGCGCGAGTCGAAGATCGCGAAGCCGGCATCGAGCACCTTTTTTCCCGCCACGATGAGGTAATCCAGCGGCGCGGTGGTGTGCGCGTTCACGCCCTGCGGGAAGTTCTCGAAATCGTGATGCCGCACGATCATCCCCGGATGCTCGGCGACCATCCGCGCGCGGGTCATGCGCGAGTAGCAATCGGCGTCGAGAAAGTAGATGCGGCCCTCGACAAAAACGTCGCGCAGATTGTGGCAGCGGGCGGCGAAAGTGAGGACGCAAAAAGCGAGGAGCGCGGCGAGCCGGAGAGTGCGTTTCACGGGCGGGGATTGATTCGCATCGGGCGGGCGGTGTCCAACAATATCTTGTGGTCGCGCTTTTTCCCGAACCCAAGTAATTGCGGAAACCGGCGAAAATCAGGGATAAAAATCCCCTTGTCGGGCCATGGCCCGCCCCCTACTTTTGGCGCTCAGTTTTCTCACCCAAAAAATATGGCCGAATCCGACGCTCCCAAATCCGAAACCGCCTCGAAAAAAACGACGTATGACGCCGATGATTTGAGTTCGCTCAAAGGGCTCGAAGCGGTGCGCAAAAAGCCCGGCATGTACATCGGCGGCACGGACGAACGCGCGCTGCATCATTGCGTCTCCGAGGTGCTCGACAACTCGGTGGATGAATTCCTCGCGGGGCACTGCACGCACATCGACGTGACCATCCACAGCGACGGCTCGATTTCCATCCGCGACGACGGGCGCGGCATCCCGGTGGACATCAACAAGGAGGAGAACATGCCGGGCGTGGAACTGGTGCTCACGCGGCTGCACTCGGGCGGCAAATACGGGCAGGGCAACTACGAGTATTCCGGCGGCACGCACGGCGTCGGCGCGAAGTGCGTCAACGCGGTTTCGGAGTGGTTCAAGGTCGAGGTCACGCGCGACGGGAAGATTCACGCGATGTCTTTCGCGCGCGGCACGACGAAGCAAAAGCTGCACGTCATCGCCGAGGTGAAATCGAAGAAGCACACCGGCACGCTCATCACCTTCATGCCGGACACGGAGATTTTTCTGGAGACGATTGAGTTCAAAGCCGAGCGCATCATCACGCGGCTGAACGATCTCGCCTACATCAACGCGCCGCTTTCGTTCACCTTCATCGACGAGCGCACCGAGGGCACGCGCCCAGTTCAAATCCAGCATCCGCGCGGCGTGGAGGAATACGTGGGGCGGCTCTCCGAGAACAAGACGCTCGTGCATCCGAAGCCGATCATGATCAAAGGCACGCGCGACAAGATCATCGTCGAAATCGGGCTGCACTATAACGACAGCTACAACGAGCAACTCCTTTGCTACACCAACGCCGTGCCGAACCCGGACGGCGGCACGCACTCCACCGGCTTCCGCGGCTCGCTCACGCGCGCGATCAACCAGTATGCAAAAAACAATTCGCTGCTGAAGGAGAAGGACGTGGCGATCACCGGCAACGACGTGCTCGAAGGACTCGCCGCCGTGGTCAGCGTGAAGCACCCGGACCCGCGCTTCGAGTCGCAGACCAAGGTGAAGCTCATCTCGCCCGAGGTGGAGAGCGTCGTCGGCTCGGTCAGCTACGAGGGGCTGATGCTGCACTTTGACCAAAACCCCGGCGTCGGGAAGCGCATCATCGAGAAATGCCTCATGGCCGCCCGCGCCCGCGAGGCTGCGCGCAAGGCCCGCGAGACCGTGCGCAAAGGCGCGCTCACCGGCGGTGGCCTGCCCGGCAAACTGGCCGACTGTTCCGAGCGTGATCCGGCGCTGACCGAGCTGTATGTCGTCGAGGGCGACTCCGCCGGCGGCTCCGCGAAACAGGGCCGCGACCGGCGTTTCCAGGCGATCCTCCCGATCAAGGGCAAGATCATCAACGTCGAGAAAGCGCGCCTCGACAAGGTGCTGCAAAACACCGAGGTCCAGACGCTCATCACCGCCATCGGCACCGGCATCGGCGTCGCCAGCGGCGAGGCGACAGCGAAGGAAAACGAAGGTGCCTTCAACTTAGCCCGGCTGCGTTACGGGCGGATCATCATCATGACCGACGCCGACGTGGACGGCTCGCACATCCGCACCCTGCTGCTCACCTTTTTCTACCGGCAGATGCCCGACCTCATCCGCAAAGGCCACGTCTATATCGCCTGCCCGCCGCTCTACCTCATCAAGCGCAAGAAGCGCGAGGAATACGTGGACGACGACGCCGCGCTCAACCGCATCCTCATCACGCTCGGTTCCGAGGAAGTGAAACTGAAGAACCTCGCCGACGGCAAAGTCATCACCGCCACGCAGCTCAAGGACATCCTCGAACTGCTCGAACGCCTCGCGAAATTCAGCGACGCTATCCGGCGGCACGGCGGCGAATTCGAGGCATACCTTACCGAGCGCGACCCGAAAACCGGCGGGCTCCCCGGCTTCATGGTGAAAGTGCGCGAGGGTAACACCGAGTGGGTCACTTACTTCCCCGGCGAGGCCGAAGTCCGCGCCTTTCACGAGGAAAACCGCGACCTCGCGCTCTTCGACGATCCCGTGCCCGAGCCAGCGAACGGCGACACGCCCGCCGACGGCGAGCCTGCGCCGGTGGTGGAGAAAGTGGCTCCGAAGAAAAAGGAGGAAGGCATCCGCCGCCGCGCGCGGCTCATCGAGCTGCACGAGTCCGCCTCCGTGCAAAAACTCATCACCGAACTGGGCCGCAAGGGTCTTATGGTCGAGCACTTCTCCGACAGCGATAACCCGATCTTCGAGCTGATCGAAGGCGAGGGCGACAAAGCCGTCACCCACGCCCTTTTCTCCGTCCCCGAAATCCTCGGCAAAGTCATCGAGATCGGCAAGAAGGGCCTGAGCATCCAGCGCTTCAAAGGTCTCGGCGAAATGAACCCCAAGCAGCTCTTCGAGACCACGATGGACCCGAACAAGCGCAAGATGTGGAGGGTCGAGCTCAACGAAGACAACGCCGTGGAAGCCGACCGAATGTTCACGATCCTGATGGGCGATGTGGTGGAGCCGCGGCGGCAGTTCATAGAGGACAATGCGCTGAATGCGCGGTTGGATGTGTAGGCCATGATCCAGCGTCTCCAGATCGAAAACTTCCGTGGCTTGCGCCAGTTCGACATCACCTCGTTCAAGCGGGTGAATCTCATTGCGGGCGCAAACAACGTCGGGAAGTCGGCGTTGTTGGAGTGCATTTTCTTCGCGCTGCATAACGAGTTGGAGAAGGCGACTGATTGGTTCCCGCGCATGGTTCGCCCAGCGCCCCAGGATGAAGATGCAGCGCGAAACTTCTGGGAGTGGACTTTCTCCGATCACGACACAACCAAGCCCGTGCATATCCGCGCGACAGGTGAGGGCTTCGATCACGACCGCTGGATTTCTGCGAAGACGCAACCGGCAGGCCCAGGACAGTTCGAGGTGATGAAGTTTGATAACTTCGCGATCCGCACGGGCGATGAATCAAATGCGATCCCGCCCGGTGTCACCGTCTTTACAAATTCCGGAGCGCCCAATCCCGTCCGTGAGGCCATCGACTACAACCGCGTCGTACTCCGCCGCGGCGGCGAGGAGCGGCTGCTGGCCTTGCTCCGCAAGATGGAGCCCAGGCTCGCGAAGATTCGCGCCTTGCAGGTCGCGCGCAACCCATACCTCTTCGCCGACATTGGTTTTCCCGAGTTGATTCCCGTGACACAGATGGGTCAGGGCTTCTCTCGGTTGCTGAGCATTTACGCGGAAATGGTCGTCGCCGACAAAGGTGTCGTGCTGATCGACGAAGTAGAGAACGGCATCCACCACGCCGTCCTGCGCGATGTCTGGCAAGGCTTGACCGCACTCGCGCAGGAAGCAGATGTGCAAATCTTCGCAACCACGCACAGTTGGGAGTGCATCCGCGCGGCGCATCTGCACTTCGCCGAGACGCTGGATTACGACTTTGCCCTGCATCGGCTCGACCGCACCAAGGAAGGCGTGAAACTTGTGACTTACGATCGCGAGATGCTGGAGAGCGCGCTGCAAGCTGAGTTGGAGGTTCGCTGATGGTGCTTGCGCAGATCACCCACCGAAACCTTCTCGTCGTCGAAGGTAAGTCCGCCCGCATCTTCTTCGAGGCGTTCCTCACCCACCTTGGGCTGACTAACGAAGTGCAGGTGCAGGATTTTCAAAGCCGCGACAATCGCGCGGCCTTGATCCGCGCGCTCGCCGCCACGCCGGGTTTTGCGGATGTGGATTCGTTCGGCATCGTGATTGACGCCGAAGACAACCCAGCCGGCACTTTTCAAAGTCTCCGGCACCACCTCGGCCAAGCCTCGCTGGCGATTCCCTCCGCGCACGCGCAGTTCGCACACGGCAAACCGCGCACTGGTTTTTTCGTCCTCCCCGATGGTGCTTCCGAGGGAATGTTGGAAACACTCTGCCTGCGAGCCGTCGCCGCCGATCCGGCGCTGCCGTGTATCGACGAGTTCTTTCACTGCCTGACTCATCATGGCGTAGCCGCGCCACAGAATCCGACGAAAGCTCGCACGCAGGCATACCTTGCCAGCCGCGTCCGATCTGAATTCCTAGTAGGCAGCGCCGCCCGCGCCGGCATTTGGCCTTGGGCAAGTGATGCGTTTGCCGAGGCGCGACAATTTCTGTCTGATCTCGTGCTTCCATAAACATGAACCCGGAGACCTTTCCTCCCGCTAACGGCATCCCGATGGAATTGCTGACCGAACGCGGCCTGCACCAAGCCTTTCTCGACGTCGTCGAAGACAGCCGCCGCGAAGGTCTGCCCGTCGTCATCGACCGCGCAGGCACCGTCGCCGAACTCATGCCTGACCAACTCGGCGGCGAGGTTCAATTCGCCCGCAACCGCATCGCCGAACTCAGCGCCGAGATCGCGAAGTTCGAGCGCTCCCCGTTTTCCGTGAACGAGACACCTAACCCGCCTACCCCATGAGCGAACGCCAGGAACCCACCGGAGTCACCCGCATTAACTCACCAAAGAGCCATGCCGTCGGCTGGATGGCGCGGGTGCAGCGGGGCGGGGAGCGGCGGTCGGAGTTCTTTGCGGACAAGGACTGCGGCGGCCCGGCGAAGGCAGAGGAGGAGGCGCTCCGGCAGGTGGCGCAATGGCGGACGCAAATGCCGCCGGCGGCGACGAGCCACCGCGGCGTGCGGACGAAACGCAACAAGTCCGGCGAGGTGAACCTGACCAAACGGGTGCAGAAAACCGACGCGGGCACTTACGAATTCTGGACGGGCACTTGGGTCGAGGTGGGCGGACGCCGGCGGCTCAAAACTTTCTCCTGCCACAAATACACCGAGATCGGGGCAAAGCGCCTCGCCCAGATCGCGCGCGACCTGACCACGCAAGACATGACGGCCATCGTCGCCGAATACAGCAAGCGGCACGGAAATACGCCCAAGGAATGGAACGTCTGATGCAAAACGATCGTGCCTGCAATTTTTAGCCATCCCCTTTCCTAACCCCTGCTCCTTTCACCCATGCCCAACCTCAATCCCAACGAAAAAGTCCTGCCCATGAATGTGGCCGAGGAGATGTCGAAGTCTTTTCTCGATTACTCCATGTCCGTCATCATCAGCCGCGCGCTGCCCGATGCGCGCGATGGGCTGAAGCCTTCGCAGCGCCGCATCCTCGTCACCATGAACGACCTCGGCGTGCTGCCGAATCGCAAGCACATCAAGTGCGCGAAGATCGTCGGCGACACCATGGGCAACTACCATCCGCACGGCGACCAAGCGATCTACCCGACGCTCGTCCACATGGCGCAGCCGTGGGCGATGCGCGACATGCTGATTGATGGGCAGGGCAACTTCGGCTCGGTCGAAGACGATCCACCCGCGTCGATGCGTTACACCGAGGCGCGGCTGCGGCACCTCGGCGCGGCGCTGATGGATGACATGGACAAGGCGACGGTCGATT
>JAYWEB010000461.1:0-2702 GCA_043779575.1 Chthoniobacter sp.
CCCGTGATCTCCAGCCGCCCGGCGTCCACGGTCGTCTCGCCGATGTAGGTGTTGGTGTTGGAAAGGATCTGGGTGCCCGTGCCGATCTTGCGGATGCCGAGCACGCCGCCGAGATTTTCGATCGTGCCGCCAAAGCTGCCCGTGGCGTTGCCGTTGCCGACCGTCAGCGTCGCCGCCGCCACGATGCTATTCACGACCCGCCCCGTCGTCACCCCGCCGTCGTTCAGCGCCCCGATGGTGTTGTCGTTGCCGTTCACATCGAGCGTGCTGGTGCCCTGCACGATGAAGGTCGAGTTGGGGCTCAGCGAACCCGAAAATTGGGCGCTCAACTGCCCGTCATTGAGCGTGGTCGTTCCGCTGTAGGTATTCGTGCCGCCGAGGAACAGCGTGCTCGCGCCGTTTTTCACCAACCCGCCCGTGCCGGTGATCGCGCCGTTCAGCGTGATGTCATTGGTCGCTTCGGCCGTCAGCGTATTCGCGCCCAGCACGATGTTCGAATTCACGGTCAGCGGATTCGTGGCCGCGTTAAAAATCCGGTTGCCGCTGAGAGTGATCGTGGTGAAAGAAATCGTCTGCGCGCTGGTGGTCGAGTTGTTGGTGATGTTGCCACCCAGCGTGATGCTGTCGCCGACGCCGCTGCCGGTCAGGGTGAACGCACCCGCCGAAGCGTTGAAGTTCAGGCCGGCGACGCTGGCCTGGGAACTGTTGACCGGCGTCAGCCGCAGCACCCCGCCAAAAGTCAGCGTACTGCCAAAGTTCGGCAGGAGATTGAGGCCCCAGTTTTCCTTCGTGCTCCAGAAGTCGTTCGCTCCGCCGCCATCCCAGATCTGGTTCGCCGGAGCAAGCGGCGCGAGCGCGGTCAGGGCGAGGAGCGCGCCGATGGATTGGGCGAGGATGGCGGGGCGTTTCTTTTTCATGGAAAGGGTGGACGCTAAAGCGTCCGGCGAGGACGGGGGAAATGGAGCGGCGCTTTCTCGCCCTTCGTCATCCGTGCGTCAAAAAAATTCATGCAGCTTCCGTGCCGGGCGGTCCCGGGGTGCGGCGCGGTTCATCGCCAGGGGAGTGGAGTATCCCGGCGGCGCGGGCGCGGGGCTGTGGTTTCGTCGGTTTTCAAGCGAACCGCTGAGACAGCGCCGCGCGGACTTTCGCTCAACGGATTTCCGCTTTCCCTTGCGCCTCCGACGCCGGCCCGCGGAGGCCGAGGGCGTCGAGATCGAGCGCCTGCTGCGGGATGATCTCGGCGTCCTGGAACGCCGCGCCGAGCGTGGCGCGAAAACTTTCCGCGTGGCCGGCGATGACCACGCTGGTCCCGGTGCCGCGCAGATGCTCGCGCGCAAATTTCTGCACGGCGTCGGCTTTCACCGCGAGCACGTCGGTGGTGAAAGTCGTCAGCGTCCCGAGCGGCACATCCAGCACCGCGCAGCCCGCGAGGCGCGTGGCCAAGCCGTCATTGGTTTCCAGCGAACGGTCGTACGCGCCGGTGAGCGTGCTGGTGCGCGGGGTCAGTTCGTCCGCGGGCACCGGCTCCGCGCCGAGGCGGTCCAGCTCGGCGCGCATCAGCGTGGCCACTTCGGGACCGGCCGAGTTTTTCGTCTGCGCCGCGGCGATGAAAGCGCCGCCCGCACGCCGCGCGCCGAGGTCGCTCGATGCGCCATAAGTCAGGCCGCGCTTCACGCGAATCTCCGCGTTCAACCGCGCGCTGTAGCCGCCGCCCAGCACGGAGCTGGCGACCAGGCCGGGGAAATAGTCCGCCGCCTGCCGCGCGATGGCCGCCTTGCCCACCACGACCGCGGCCTGCCCCGCGTTCGGCATGTCGATGATGACCACGCGCGGCTGCGCGGGCGGCTCGGCCACGCGCCCCGCCGGCAGCGGTGCGCCCGGCTTTTTCCAATCTCCGAAAAACTGCGCGGCCCACGCCTGGCCCTGCTTCGCCGTCACACTGCCGACAAAGATGAGCACCGCGTTGTCGGGGCGGAAATAAGTCGCGTGCAGCTTCACGAGCTGCGCGCGGCTGAGGCGGGCCACGCTTTTCGGCGTGCCGCCGAGCAAGTGTCCGTACGGCCCGCCGCCGTAAATCACCCGCGCCGCCGCGGCCTTCGCGAGCACGCCCGGCTCCTCCATTTTCACGCGCAGCTCATCCAGCGTCTCCGCGCGCAACCGCTCGGCCTCCGCCGCCGCCAGCACGGGCCGCCGCACCACGTCGCCCAAGATCTTCAGCGCTGGCTCGGCCTGCGTCGTCATGATCGTCAGCTTCGCCGTCGTCGCGTCCCACCCCGCGCCCGTCTCGATCGACCCGCCGAGCGCCTCGATGGCTTGCGCGAGCTGCGGCGCGCTGCGTTTCCCCGCGCCGCGCATCAGCAGCGTGGCCAGCATCTCCATCGCCCCCGCGCCCTCCGCCGGATCGACCTCGCCGCCGCTTTTCACCACGAGCTGCGCCGAGAGGATCGGCAAACCGGGCCGCTCCACCACGATCACCCGCAACCCATTGGCCAGCGTCGTCTCCGCCGGCTCGGGGAGCTGGACGGTCCGCGGCTCGCCGACCGGCGGCAGACTTTCCAAACCGTCCGCGCCAAATGCCAACGACCCCACCATCAGCACCAGCGCCCCAAAAATCCCCGTCATCCTGAGCGCAGCGGAGGCGTTGCCGAGCGCAGTCGAAGGACCTCTACCTATTAGCGGGCGGAAGCGGCAGGAAAGAAGGA
>JAYWEB010000462.1:0-6695 GCA_043779575.1 Chthoniobacter sp.
CTCAACGGCTTCTGCGAGGTGGGATACGTGGAAATTTTCCCCCACGCCGAGCGCGTCAGCGCCGAAACCTGCGCGACCTCGCGCTACGAGGTGAACCCATCCTACGCGCTGGAACTGAAGGCCGCCCTGCGGAGGAATTAGCCCCGCCTGCCGGGCGCGGGCTTTGTTTGAAACTCCGAGTCGTCATCCTGAGCGGAGTTCCCTGTGGGCGAAGGTGGGCGGGAACACAGTCGAAGGATCGCTGACTGTACGCGGGCGGAGGTGGTTTGGTGGGATGTGCGTCCAATGCTCCGCACCGCCTCCGCCCACGTACAGTCAGCGATTCTTCACTCCATTCCCGCCCGCCTTCGCCCGCCGGGAATTGCGTTCAGAATGACCGTGTTTTTCAAACGGAGCCACCGCCGCCCGCCGCCTCCGGCCCGGTCTTCTCCACCTGCTCGCGGAAGAGCTGCCGGATCACTTCTTCCACCGGCGGCTCCTGCACGCTGATGTCCGTGACTTTGCACGTCCCCAAAACCTCGCGGCACACTTCCGTGGCGCGCGCCCGCACCACCCGCAGGCGCACACTCGCCGGGGTGCGCTCCACGATTTCCCCAAACACCGTGAAGTCGAAATCCGTCACCGCTTCAAGCGTCAGCCCGATGATCTTGTGCGTGGCAAAGCGGTCGATGATCGCGCTCAGCGGGCCGTCGAAAAAGATGCGCCCGTTGTCGATGATGATGACGCGCTGGCACAGTTCCTCGATGTCCTGCATGTAGTGGCTCGTGAGCATGGTCACGATGCGCTGGCCGGCGTTGTAGGAGCGGAGGAACTCGCGCACTTTTTTCTGGCTGGTCACGTCGAGGCCGATCGTCGGCTCATCTAGGAAAAGCACGCGCGGCGAGTGGAGCAGCGCCGAGATCAGCTCCATCTTCATGCGCTCGCCGAGCGAAAGTTCCCGCACCATCACGTCCAGCTTGTCCGCGCAGTCCAGCAGCTCCGTCAGCTCTCCCACGATCTTCGTGAAGGCCGGCTTTTCGATGCCATAGATCGCCCGGTTCAGCTCCAGCGACTCCCGCGCCGGCAGATCCCACCACAGCGAATTTTTCTGCCCCATGAGGAGGGAAAATTGCCGCTTCATCGCATCGTGGCGCTCCCACGGCACATAGCCCAGCACCCGCGCCGTCCCCGCCGTCGGGTTCAGCAGTCCCGAGAGCATTTTCAAAACGGTCGTCTTCCCCGCGCCGTTCGGCCCGAGGAAGCCGACGAACTCGCCTTCCTCGATGGAAAACGTGACGCCGTCCGCCGCGCGCGTGTCCGCGTATTCGCGCCGCCCCAGCCCCTTCACCGCGCCCCACAGGCCGGGCGCTTTCTTGTAGGTGCGATAGACTTTGGTCAGACCGTGGGTTTCGATGGCGCTCATGCGGAGCGGGAGATTGCACAAGAGCATGGCGGCAGGCAAACTCCGCGGCGCATGAAAATCGCCGCGCAAATGCAAAACATCGAGGCCGAGACGGATCTCGTGGAAAAGGCGCTCGGCCTGGCGTTTCTCGTCAGCGCGCTATTTGCGGAGGTGGGTTGCGAAGCGGTCGTCGTCGGTGGTTCAGAGATCGAGTTTTTCACCGACGGCGATTACATGAGCGGCGACATCGACCTGTGCTTTGTGAATGGTCCCCGGCCCGCCCCGCGTCTCATTGCCGAAGTGATGGCCCGGCTCGGCTGCTCGCATCGCAGCGTCCGCAGTTTCAAAATCGCGGGTCTTTTCGTGGGTGTGCTGGGCGAGGTGGAAACGCTGGCGCGCACCCCCTTTCGCCGTATCACGAGCGGCGACGGCCGCCAGGTGCTGCTGCTCGCGAAGCCCGAGGATCTCCTCGCCGAGCGGTTGCTCGTCGCCGTATATCCGACGAAGAGCGAGGCGGCTCTCGCCTGCGCAAAAAAGCTGGCCTTCGCCGGTCTCAGCGGCCTCGTGGAGATTGACTGGGAGGAAGCCCGCCGTGTGGCGGCGCGGCGGGAGTATCGCATCGAGAAGGAGTTCACGGAGTTGCTTGACGCGGTGCGCGCGCAAACGGAGCGCCCTCCGCCATGAAACCGCCGATCATCCCACTCGACCAGCCAATCACCATCGAGGACTGGCGCAAAGGCCGCGCCGAGCGCCGGCGTGTCGGCTTGCTCGTGGCTCCCGCGACCATCCGGCGTGCGGAAGGCTCAGCGGACACCCGGTTGCGCGCGGCCTTTGGCGGAAAACGCGCGCCGCTTACCGAGCGGTAGCTCCGCTGCAAACGGATTCCACGCTTCATTCCCACAGCGTGCCAGAAGACTCCGAAGCCTGCTTTCTCGCCGGGCGTTGACGGCCGCCATTCGGCCCCAGGAAGCCCGTGCCGAGGGCGGCCGCCAGCCCGATGCACACTCTCCCTTGAGCCTTCCATTTTCCGCCGGCTCTGCCACCCTCCGCCGGAGAGCCGACCCAAAACCGTGCCGACACGCCATGCCCGACGAATTTCCCTACGACGTCTTCCTGAGCCACAGCGCGAGGGACAAGGCGGTGGTGCGCCCGCTGGCGGAGCGGTTGCGGCAGGACGGGGTGAAGGTGTGGTTCGATGAATGGGTGCTCAAGCCGGGCGACAGCATCCCGGCCAGGATCGAGGAAGGGCTGGAGCGCTCCCGCGTGCTCGTGCTCTGCATGTCGGCGCATGCGTTCGGCTCGGACTGGGCGCAGTTGGAGTCCGGCACGTTCCGCTTTCGCGAACCGCTGAACAAGGAGCGCCGCTTTACGCTTATGCTAAAAAGGACTGCGAATTTGTATGCCGCCTGAAAAGTGTTTTACCGCTGCGTTCCCCGCTGACCTCGCGGCGAAAGTAACCGAGGGGTGGCCTTATTTGGTAGCCGGAGACTATTCCCCGCCGCCGCTCCCCAACCCCGCTCAACTTAAGGAATTGCTTGAGGTAGCCTACTTCGCCGGAATGGAAACCGACGAGGCGCGTCCCTTGAGGTTCATGCTCTGCTGCGCGCGCGACTTCGAGCGAATTCCTCACCGAGAGGGCACTGAGCCGATCGAGTCTTGGGAACTTTCTCCTGAACGCCCTTTTAATGTTCAAGAGATTCGACGAATTGCAGCGGTCACCGATCTCGACTCATCCGCTATTTGGATTCGGTTCTCTGGAGCCGAATCCTGCGAACTAATGATTCGCGGATTGGTGAACCTTGGGCGGTCGTGGACGGTGGCCCGGTATGCGTTCGCCTATCATTACGATGATCTGCCTCATGCCCTAATGGTGCGTGTTACCGCACCGGGTCGGATGACGATTTACCAAAGCGCCTACCGCATGGCGTCGCTTATGGGCGGGAACCTCGAAATAGGTGGATTGAAAATGGCGTGGATGGACATGCTCGGAGCAAGTGCTCTGTTTGAGGAGGGGCACAAAGCACTCCGCAATTTGATTGCCGCGCCGAGTCATGAGCATGTGAAGCAATGGCATGAGTTCGAATGGCTCGCGTATGTGAACTGCATCCTGGCGATTCTGAATGGGATGCAACTTGTCGGCCACGGCGGCGCTTTGATCCTAAAGAGCGATCGTTGCGACCTGGTCGAATCAGGTTTTGTGAAGGTGAAATATGGACTGGCGGCGGGAGGCGATAGTCTAAAGAACCACTTTATCGAGTTTATGAACGCACGGCATAAGCACGGAAACATGGTCTGGCTGTCCGAGTGGCAGAAAAATGACGCGCCCTCTGAACAGGAGATTGCCTTGGCGTCATTCCCACTTCGAGGTTTTCAGCAGAAGGTAGCTCAAGCATGCACGTTTGTTGGCAGCCTCGCAGGGACTGATGGAGCCATCGTCCTCAGAACCGATCTAACCGTCGAAGGCTTTGGCACCGAAATCGTTCTCGACAAGGTGAAGCGAGCCAAAGCTTTCAAAGTGGATGACCCCATGCAAAGGGAAGGATTGCTAGAGCTTGATACCGAGCAAATGGGTATGAGACACCGCTCCGCGATACGCCTCTGCGGGACAGAGCCGAACATTGCCGTCTTCGTTGTCTCACAAGACGGCGGTGTCAGTTTGGTGTGGAGCAAGGATGGCGATGTTTATTTCAAGCCGGGAATTACCACGACAAATATGAACATGTTGCTCGCTTGAAAGGTTTGGTCCCTAGGCCAAAGGCCAGCCGCAAGCCAGCCCAGGGCAAGCGAGGAACGAGCGCCGCCCTGGGTCTGGAAACAAAGAATGATAATGCCCCAACGGGGCTTCGCAAAGACGGGTTGCCGTGCCCCGTTGGGGCGTGGGCCTGATTTGTCGCGCGTCCCAGGGCGGCGCCCGCGTTAGACGCAGCCTTGCCCTGGGCTGGCTTGTTGACGGGCCTTTGGCCCGGAAGACATGAGCGGCGGCGTTGCGATGGATGGGGTCGAAGTTTTCGCGATCAAGAAACAGCGCTGGGTGAAGACATGGATGAACCAGCCGCATCCCGTGATGCTGGTGAGCGGCACGTTCTCGGAGGGCGACGAGCTAGTGATCGGCAAGGACAAGCAGGAATTCGCCGACGTGCGCTGGATGGAGATCACGAGCGTGCTCAGTCGCGAAAGCGCGCACGGGACGAAGCCGGTGAAGCAGATCGAGTTTGCAGGCGAACGGCTCGACCTGAGCAGCGTGCGGCGGTGGCGGGTGCTCGCCGCAGAATAGGCGAGCGCGGGGAAGTGGGCTTGTGAGCGGGTGCGGAAAAACGGAAGGTGCAATGCACCGCTTTCCATCCGCGCTTTCACTTTCGCACGTCCCGCTCCCGTTTTCTCGCCAAGCTCGACGCCAGCTTGCGCGCGGGCGCGTTTGTGAAACTCACGCTCAGCGAATACCGCGGCGCGGAGACCGGCCTGCGGAATGTGTGTGTGCGCGCGGTCGGGCTGCGCGACGGGCCGCACCTTTCGCTCGTCTGGCGTTGCGCCACGCGCGCGTGACGAAGAACGTGCCGCTGGGCGAGGCGGTGACGAATTCGGCGGGAAAGAGCGTCCGCCTCAGGTCCGTCCGGTGCTGGCTCACGGCGGCCGCCCAGCGGATATGCGAGATGGCGGGGTGGCACCATTCGAAGGCGGGGTCGTCATCCGTGCAGACCAGCGAGATATGCTTCGGCACGAGGAGATTGCGCCCCGCGAGAAACTGCTGCACGGCGATGAACAACGGCGCTTCGTCCACGATCAGCGCCGTGGGCGGTGTGCTGCGGAAGAGCGCGCCGAGGAGGGTGTGAAAACCGGCGGTGGTCTCCTCCCAGTCCGGCAGGTTGAAGTCGGTTACCGGGCAGCCATGCGCGGCCAACTGCGCGAGAAAGGCACGCTCGCTGCGGCCCGGCTCCGGTAGCCGCCGGAGTTTGCGGCAGAGGAGCACGATGCGCCGGTGGCCGTGGCGGATGAGCTGGCGCGTGGCTGCGGTGTAGGCCGGCACTTTGTCCGGCCCCGAGCCGGCGATGCGCACCCCGCTCCGGCGCCCGAACAAAGCGATGGCCGGCTGGATCTCAACAACACCGGCCACAACATCACGGTGGATGGTGGTGCCACGGCGGCCTCGCTCTTCCACGCCGGCAACGGCGCGGCGATCCAAGGTCTGATCCTTAGTTCGGTCATCCAAAACGGCAGTATGACCAAGCTCGGCACGGGCGTGCTCCAGCTCACCAATGCCAACTACTTCGCCGGCGGCCTGCCCATCGGCGCTGGCGCCGTGCTTTCCTCCGCCCAGCAGGGCATCGGCAACGGGGCCGTCACAGTCAGTGCGGGCGGTGCCCTGTGGCTGGGCACCAGCGGCCTTAACACCTTCACCCTGGCCGGCGGCACCCTGGCCAGCAGCGTGGGGAACAACACCCTGGCCGGCAACGTAAACATCACCGCCGACAGCACCATCAGCCTGCTCGACCCGGTGCTGAACAATACCGCGCGCAACCTCACCATCACTAGCATCGTCTCAGGTGCGGGCACCGCGGACCCTTCGGCGGTCCTGACGGTCAACGGCATCGCCGTCAACAACTCGGGCACCCTGACCCTCTCCAGCGCCCTCAACAGCTTCGGCGGGGTCGGCAAGTTCATCACCCTCAACGGTGGCCTGCTCGCCGTCGCCACCGACGCCGCCCTGACCACCGCTTTCAACGGCGGCGCGGCCGGCGCCGCGGCCGCGAACGCCCTCAGCAAGAACGGCAACGGCATCCTGGACATCATCGCCAACAACAACGGTGCTAACGCTTTCACCGGCGCGATCACGGTCAATGCCGGAGCCATCCGTGTTTCCAACGCTGGCGCGCTGGGCAGCAACGTCGCCACGACCGTGACCAACAACGTCGGCGCAACCGTGCAGCTCAACGGCGTCAGCACTGGCGAACTATTATTTCACCGGCACCGGCACGGTGACGGTCGGACTCGTCGCTACGACCACGACCGTGGCCAGCAATCTCAACCCCGCCACGGTGGGAGCTGCCGTGACCTTCACCGCCGCGGTGACCGGCAGCACGCCGACGGGCAACGTGTCGTTCTATGCCGGAGCCACGCTGCTCGGCACCTATGCCTTGAACGGTTCGTTCCAAGTCAGCGTTACCACCAGCAGCCTTGCGGTCAGGACTTACAGCATCACTGCCACGTATGCGGGCAAAACGAATAACGCCGCCAGCACTTCCGCGGCTGTGAGCCAGGTGATCGTGCTGCCACCGTTCGACGCCTGGGCGAGCGATCCGGCACAAGGACTGACGGC
>JAYWEB010000463.1:0-2697 GCA_043779575.1 Chthoniobacter sp.
GACCCCGCCGTCTGCGGCGGCGAAGCCTGCATCAGCCGCACGCGCATCCCTGTCTGGACACTCGCCCGCGCCCGCGAGCTTGGCCTCAGCGAAGCCGATCTTCTTCGCAGCTATCCCACGCTGCACGCCGAAGACCTCGCCAACGCCTGGGCCTACCACCGCGCCCATCGCCCGGAAATCGCACGCGCCATTGCCGAAAACGAAGCGGACTGACCCGGTGTGTTGCGGCTCTACTCCAACGAAAACTTCCCTTTGCCAGTCGTCGAGGAACTCCGGCGACTCGGCTGCGATGTCACCACCGTTTTGGAAACCGGACGCGCCGGACAGGCTTGGCCGGATGACGAAGTCCTTCGCTACGCCAGCGGCGAAAATCGCGTCCTGCTCACCCTGAACCGCAAAGACTTCTTCCGCCTCCACCGCGCTCAACCCGGCCACGGCGGCATCGTCGCCTGCACCGTGGACATCGACTTTCCCGGCCAAGCCCGTCGCATCCACACCGCGCTCACCGCTGCGGGTGAAATGCGAAGCCAACTCATCCGCGTTAATCGAGAGGTTTAACACATGGCGCTTAAAGCCTTTCCTCATTACCTGTGGGATCCCAGTTATGTGACGGCCGAGTTGAGAAGTGCTGAAGATAAATTCTGCGAAAGCTGGCTCAACTATCACAGCATTCCCGACGAACTCCAACTCTTTCACTACACCACTCTTCAGGGGATGCAGGGTATCCTCCGGGATAGAAGTCTTTGGCTTAGTCATGTCACATCTTTCAACGATCCGCACGAGATCGAGTATGGAAAAAAGCTCATAATCGAAGTACTGAACGATTTCGTTCGTAGGGAAGACAGCCCGGTGATCCGGGACTTCCTCAGCGGCATTCTCCCCTTCGTTCAATCGTTCGGAAAACAGATGCATCACGCATTCGTTGTCTGCTTCTGCGAATCGGGGAATCTGCTCAGCCAATGGAGAGGATATGCAGATCAAGGCTGTGGCTATAGCCTTGGCTTCAAGTTCTCAGAAGCTACGCAGATTGCGTCGAGCCTCGATAATCCAACCGGCGAAAAAATTCCCGGTCCCTTCTTCCGAAAGGTCATTTACTGTCCTGAGCAGCAGAAAAAGCTGATTGAGAGTTACCTGCAAGGAGCAGTAGATGCAGTTCGCGACTTGATCGGAAGGATCCGGAAAAACCGTCCCGATTGCGCAATCATGGGAGTTCAGGCGTCTAACCTCATCCTTGACATGTTGCTCTGCTTCAAGCACCCAGCGTTTGCCGAGGAGAAGGAGTGGCGTCTCTTTCGAGTGACAAGGGGCGACCATGAACCTGAAACGATTAGATTCAAGGATACTGCTCGGCTGCTTGTTCCTTACAGACCCACTTATCTCTTTGATGTTGTGGAAAACTCCATGACGAAGTTTCCTTTACGTACGGTTTATTCTGGCCCGGCCCTCGAACCTACTCGAGCTAGCGCAGCGCTTGAACTCTTTTTGCACAATGCTGCGAGCAATGCGTCACCAATTAAGCTGGTGCGATCCGATGTCCAGATTCTCAACCCTGGATTCGAACTGAGATAGATCGTGCCGGATGCGCGACGGTTCCTCGCGCATTACGTTTTTCCTCGTGCCGAAGCGAGAGCTTGAGTTGACGAGCGTGGCGGATATTCTGGGTCATGCCTCAGACCTACCAAGCGACAATCCAAGACGACCGGCTCGTCTGGCGGGATGCCGAGCATCCTGATACGCGGGGCCGCGCGGTGCAGGTGACGGTGCTCGTCCCGGATGCGCTGCTGGAGCATTCGCGCGTGCGCTTGCGGCGGGCGGTGCCGCAGGAGGGGCTGGAAGCGGGAGCGAAGGGAACTGTCGTCCATGTGTATGACGGCGGGGCGGGTTATGAGGTGGAGTTTGTCGCGGGACGAAAGACTCCGGCGGTGGTGACGCTCGAACCGGGTGACATTGAGCCGCTCGCCGGGGAATGAGTGAGCCTCGGCGAATGCCGCGGGGCGAGGCGCTGGAGGTCGAGCACAAGAAGGCTGCGGGCTATCTGCTCAATCTCGCGCACAAAGACGGTGAATCGAAGGCGCGCTTCTTTTTGCGCTGCGGTTTCAAAGTGGAGGATTGGGAGTCGTTCGCCCGTGCTCTGCGCGAGCACGGCGCGACGCGTGAGGTCATCGGCGAGGAGGAAACAAAATTTGGGAGGAAGTATCGCGTCGAGTGCCAGCTCACCACGCCGGACGGGTTCAACCCGTGCATTCTCTCGGTCTGGATTCAGACCGGCGACCGTCCGCCTCGGCTGGTCACGGCGCATCCGCAGCTTGGGTGATTTCAAAAATGTGCCGTCATTCTGAACGGAGTTTCGCCACGGGCGCAGGCGGGAGGCGAAACGCAGTGAAGAATCGCTGAAAGTAAATGGGCGGAGGCGGAGGGAGTGATGGCGCGCACATCTCACCAGACCGCCTCCGCCCACGGGACTGTCAGCGATTCTTCACTGCGGCTTGGTTCGCAAAGCCTCCCAAGCCTCCGTTCAGAATGACGGGAGCGTTAGACCGGCTACAGCTTCACGCCGAATTCATCGTCTTCGCCGAGCGAGAGGACGAAGGCCGCGAGCAGCGCGATCACTTTCTCCACGTCGGCGAGGTCGGCCATCTCGACGACGCTGTGCATGTAGCGGAGCGGGAGCGAGACGAGGGCGCTGGGGATGCCGTC
>JAYWEB010000464.1:0-6682 GCA_043779575.1 Chthoniobacter sp.
CCATGCACGGGCCGCGCCAGCCTCCGCCGTCGCTGAGCTTGGGGTCGTTAGGCCACTAGCACGCTCCCCTTGAAATGGTGAAAACGATTCTCCCAAAACCAGGTGCAAGGGAACTCGTGATTTTCACTGACACCGCCGTTTCTTACGGGGACACGGAAATTCGTTATGACGATGCTACCGGTATTGCATTCCACTCGCTGAACATTTCTGGAACTGTCAACTCCTCGGATGGCTTTATTGGCATTCGCTCTCCGTCCAAACACATCAAAATCAAAATACGCTGTCGTAGCGGCTTTTTCGGCTTCAACAGTTTGAAGAACAACTACGAGGAGATTTGTTCTACCGCATTCAAGCATTTAGCCTCTCGCGCCACCAACAAGCTGATACGGAAGATTACTGGCGGCGGCTCGTTTCAGATTGGCAATTTGACTTTCGATGCCACCGGCATCACCGCAAACGGCCTATTTGGCCGCAGCAAGCGAGTCACATGGGAGCTGAGACCCGAAGTAAAAGACCTTCACTCAAACTTTCTCTGGATGAGTAGCGTGTCCGGTTACATTGCGATTTCCTACTTTTACCCACCGACCGGACAGATTATTAGCATTGCTGCGACGAGCTCACGCACGGAGAACGGCTGCCTTGTTCCCGCCCTTATTCGACAGATGAACGAAATCCACAATGGACGTAAGGCCTAACCATGCGCTGCAGCGAACCGCTCCGTGCGTCACGGCACCTGCTTCCGCCGCCGCCTTGCCACCCACCATGCAGGTGCCGCGCCGCACTACGCGGTCGCTGAGCTTGAGGTCGTTAGGCGACTGAGCACGCATGGAAGAAATCGATCACTTTTACAGGAATCAATCGCCGTTGGTCGCGCTTGCACTGACGATCATTTTTCTTGTCTGCGCAGCCCGCCGCAAATCTCCGTGGAGCGTCGTGCTTTGGCTTCCCGCCGTGGTGCTCACCGGCGCTTGCACGTTACTCCTTATCCGCCTGACATTCGGCGGAGGGCATGGCGGCGGCCCGGATGCCGGATGGGTAGGTATGGCCAATTCGTTCCGGCTACTTTTCGCGTTGCCAGTCATCATCGCCTTTTTCCTATTCCTGTTCGTCTTTCCGCGGGCAGTCGCTTGGCGGCCTCGATATGTGTTAGCTGGCATCGTCGCGATAGTCCTAACGCCAGTTGCGCTCGGAACTTGGTTCCAGGCGTCCAAACCCACAATAACTTTCCGCGTGACCGACGCCGGTGGTTTACCGCTTTCCGGTATCGAGCTTAGCAGCGAGCAGCGAGTCATTGCCAGTTCTGGCAGCGACGGGATTGTGCGTATTAGCTTTTCGCACACGGGCATTTTCAGCGGAGTGTTTTCGGCTCCCGGCTATCAGCAGCACACCACACAAATCCAACTTTGTGGTCTGCGCGGCGAGATGTTCTGTGTCTATCACACGTGGTCTCAACACACCGGCGACGAATATTTCTTCAACCTCGACCAAAAGAAGGCCGAGTATCCATCAAACCAACCTGCAACAATCCCAATCGAAATGAGATCCGAACTGCAAAACCCAAAACATCCGAACGGCGCCTAACCATGCGCTGCAGCGAACCGCTCCGTGCGTCACGGCACCTGCTTCCACCGCCGCCTTTCCGCCCGCCATGCAGGTGCCGCGCCGCACTCCGCGGTCGCTGAGCTTGGGGTCGTTAGGCGTTTCCTCGCGTCTCGTGTTGCAATGATAGCGTAGCCACAGCAGAACCACCCATGCGCAAGATTCACCGTTGGCTGGGCGTTCCCGCCGCTATCTTTCTCCTTCTCGCTTCGTTCACCGGCGTCTGGCTGGAGTGCGTTCACTTTTTCGGCGCGGAGGAGGCGGAGCGCGAGCGTATCCGTGACATTACTTCGGGCGTCACCGCGCAGAGTGTGGGCGCGGAGTTTGGCGCGAGCTTCGACAAGGCTCGCGCGGCTGCCGCCGCGCGCGCTGGCGCGCAGCCGCTCGACAAGTTGGTTTGGCAGCTCAAAGGCGATGCGCCGACCATCACTTTCATTTTCGGCCCGCAGGGCCAGCAGGCGGGACGGCGCATCGCCGTCCACGCCCGGACGGGCGAGGTTCTCAGCGTGGAGGATTACGCCGAGGATTCGTTCATTCTCCGGCTTCACTCCGGCGAGGCGTTTGGCGACGGCGGCATGGTGCTCGGCATGGTCTGGGGCACTTTGTTGTTCGCGCTGACTGTTACCGGCATCATCATTTACTTCCGCATGAAACCACGCACTCCACGCACCGGCATTCGCAAAGTCTTTTGGGCTTTCGCGGGCGCTCTCTTACTCGCCTCCGGCGAGTCCGCTAACGCGGACTCGCCGTTCTTCACCGACGACCCGCTGTTCTCGCCCGGCTGGGAAATCAAGCTCGGCGTGGCCGCCGAGCACAACGCCTCCGGCGATGTGCTCACCGGCCCCATCCTCGACATCAACTACGCCATCATTCCCACCATCCGCCTCGACGTGACGATGGCTGGCGTAGGGCTTTACCCCGACAGCGGGCCGCGCGTTTATGGCTTTGGCACGACCGACTTCAAGGTGAAGTGGCGCTTTGTCGAGGAAGACCCGAAGGGCTGGCGCCCTGCGGTGTCCATCGCGCCGAAGGTAACTATCCCGACGGCGAGCACGAACCGCGGATTGAGCGATGGCTTTTGGCGGGCGCAGTTACCCATCGAGTTCGGCAAGACCACTGGCGACTGGTATCACTTCGCGGAGGCGGGCTATCAGTGGGCATTTGACCGCTCGGCGAGCGACGCGGCTTTTTGGGGCGTCGGCACGCTCTACAACTTCAACAAGCACTTCGCCGCTGGCGCGGAGCTTTACGGGCTTTCGCCCGTCGAGCAGCAGGAGTCGCACGTCTTCGCCGCTACGGTCGGCGCGGTCTATACGTTCAACGCCAACTGGTCGCTCAAAGCCAGTATTAGCCATTCACTCCGCGACGACACGAAGCCTGGACCGCGACCCGCTGGCGTGTTTTACATCGTCTGGAACTTCTGATTTGAACGTCTCTCCACAACACCCGGAAACGCCTAACCATGCGATGCAGCTAACAGGCTCCGCGCGTCACGGTAGCTGCTTCCCGCAGACCAACCATGCAGCTACCGCGCCGCGCTCCGCCTGTAGCTGATCTTGTTCTCGTTAGGCGCTTCTGCACGCGTCACCAGTAACGAAAACTTTTATGGGTAACTTCTACACAAACTACACACTCCGGGGCGCAAGCCCTCAAGCTGTCGCTACGGCTCTCGCAGGCCGCACCGCTATCGTCACTCCCGAGCACAACGGCACTGTTGTCGTGTTCGACGAGGAATCAGATTCACAGGATTCGGGCGTCATTGCCCAGCTCGGTGCTCATCTATCGAGCCAGCTTCGTTGTGCTGTGCTCGCCGTCCTGAACCATGATGACGACGTTCTTTTCTACCAGCTCTTCGACGGAGGTTCTCTTGCGGACGAGTATTGTTCTGCGCCCGGCTATTTTTCCGGCGACGACTCTCCAGCAAGCGGCGGCGACGCACAGAAGCTCTGTTCAGCTTTCGGCGTGTCATCCGTTGAGGCCGTCAGTCCCATTCTTCACGCCCCAGACGATTCCGATGGTTATACCTTTGCCGTCGAGCAGCACGAGGCGCTTGTTCACGCTTTGGGCATCTCCGATTACAGCGTTGGAGCAGGCTTCAACTACGTCTCCGAGGGAGAGCTTCCCGGAGACCTAACCGAAGATTCTTTACTCCGAGTCCAATGAACGAAGCGCCTAACCATGCGCTGCAGCGAACGGGCGCGGCTGTCACGCCCGCTGCTTCCTGCCTCCGCCTTTCCCCCACCACGCAGCGGTCGCGCCAGCCGCGCCCGTCGCTGAGCTTGGGGTCGTTAGGCGTTTCTCGCGCCCACTGCTAATGCAACGGATGTTTTTCGCCACTGCTGATGACCTTCTCCCCGTATTTGAGCGCGTAGAGAAGCGACACAGCCTTGCATACACGCTTCGTGGCCTTTTAGAGTCACCCACGCTCACAACCGTCCTGTCCGGCGCTGCCATTCCCACGCTTCGCGCTCCCGCTCCGATGTCGAGCGCATCGGGCTGCCATCAGTATCTTGCCACTCCGTCCACTGCCTCAGTCCGTCTTCGCGAGGTGCCACAGGTTCGCGGCGGCATCCGATACACGTTCGACCAAGCTACTACGCCGGACAGCGTCGAGGTTACGCCGGGCGGCTTCTATCGCCCCGAGGTGTTGCTCTATGGTCGGGTCGCGACGATTTCGGACACCGCGTTTTCCAAGCAGGTCTATCGCGCATTCGCGTCCGCCATCGCGGCTCAGTTTGTTCGCATCCGCGCCTTTTATGTCGGCCCGCAGGCCGCAGAGTTATTCCATCGCGGCTGTCGTCTTACCATCGGCGCAGACTCACCACCAGAATACGATTTGGCGCATGAGTAATCCGACCGAAACGCCTAACCATGCGCTGCAGCGAACGGCTCCGCGTGTCACGGCGCGTGCTTTCTGCGAGCGGAGCGCCATCTACATTTGGGCGTCTGCCGTTCGTTCCACCGTTGGGCACGCGCCGCGCCACGCTCCGCCGTCGCTGAGCTTGGGGTCGTTAGGCCGCTTGCGAACGTCTTTTCTGAAATTGACCGACTCCGAATCCACGCCCAAACTCGCGCCATGAAACATCTGACCGCAGTTGAGCTTTGCGCCGGAGCCGGCGGACAGTCGCTTGGTCTTGAGCGCGCCGGATTCGACCACACGGCGCTCGTCGAGCTTGACCCGCACTGCTGCAACACACTGCGCGCGAACCGCCCGCTGTGGAACGTCGTCGAGCAGGATTTGCGCGCCTTCGACGGCGCACGCTACGCGGGCGTTGACCTGCTTGCAGGCGGCTTGCCGTGCCCGCCGTTTTCCAAGGCCGGCAAGCAGCTCGGCGACGCCGACGAGCGCAATCTTTTTCCCGAGGCGATTCGCCTCGTCCGCCAAATGCAGCCACGCGCCGTAATGATTGAGAACGTCCGCGGCATCTTGGACGCGGTTTTCGAGGACTATCGCACTTTCATTTCCGGCCAGATTGCAGGGCTTGGCTATCGCACCGGCTGGCGCTTGCTCAACGCCTCCGATTACGGCGTGCCGCAGTTGCGGCCCCGTGTCGTTTTCATCGCGCTCCGCTCCGATGTCCCCGGCAACGTGCCTTGGCCCGCGCCGTCGCTCCGCCCGCCAATAACCGTCGGCGACACACTCCACGATTTGCTTGCGGCACGCGGCTGGGGCATGGCTCGCGCGTGGCGCGAGCGCGCCCAGCAAGTCGCCCCGACCATCGTAGGCGGTTCCAAGAAGCATGGCGGCCCCGACCTTGGCCCCACGCGCGCAAAGCGCGCGTGGGCCGCGCTCGGCGTTGACGGTATGGGCATCGCCAACGAACCGCCCGAAAAGGATTTCGTGGGTATGCCGCGCCTCACCGTTCGCATGGTTGCCCGCGTGCAGGGCTTCCCGGATGACTGGCAGTTCGCCGGGAAGAAGACGGCTGCCTATCGGCAGGTTGGCAATGCCTTTCCGCCGCCGGTGGCGGCGGCGGTGGCGAGCGGGATTGCTGCTTCGCTTCGCTCCGCAGCAACCCGCAACCTCGCCGCCGCCTAACTTATGGGAGCCAGAGACAACCTTCGCGCGCACTTCCTCAAAAACATCGGCAAGGTCATGGGTTCCGACGAACTCCGCCGCGTGGCCGGAGGTATTACGGAGTGGGCGCGCAGAGTGCGCGAGCTTCGCACCGAGGAGGGCTATCAGATTCTCACCCACAACGACCGCGACGACCTCAAACCCGGCCAATACATCCTCCTCGACCCGGCACCGAAACCGGCTTTCGAGCGCGCAATTTCCAAGGAGACGCGAGCATACGTCCTCGACCGCAACGGCTTCACTTGCCAGATGTGCGGCGCAGTAGCGGGCGAGCCTCACCCATACGACCCAACCCGCAGAACGAGGCTTCATCTCGGCCACGTCATTGATAAGTCCCTTGGCGGCACGGACGACGCCTCGAACCTTCGCGCTGTTTGCTCCGTGTGCAACGAGGGCGCATCCAATCTCACGTTGCAGCGACCACGCGCAGACAAGCTCCTTGTCCAGATTCGCCGCGCACCAAGCCCTGACCAACTCGAAGTTCTCAAGTGGCTCATCTCCAAGTTCCCGAAGCAAGCGAAGGAGATAACCGATGCGAACGCGGCCTAACCATGCGCTGCAGCGAACAGCTCCGCACGTCACGGCTCCTGCTCCCCGCAGACCCACCGCGCAGGAGCCGCGCCGTGCTCCGCTGTCGCTGAGCTTGGGGTCGTTAGGCGTTTTTTCACCCGTCACGAGCAATGAAGCATTCTAGTTCGAGAGTTAGTCACGAAGTAGGAGTTAGTCCACGCTTCACGCGCTTAGCTCGCGCAGGTTTGAGCGGTGCTTCTGCTGGCGTGGCTTGGATAGCGTGGGGTAACTCAACGACTTGCCCGGCCACGAGTTTAGGTTTGCGCGCGACGCGGCGCTCTGACCTGATACGCGCCGTGCCGCACACCTCCGGGCCAACTCCGAAGCGAACGTCAACGCGTAGGCTCAAGTTTGAAGTGCAACATTGGTTAGTGGCGAATAAAGCACTCATTGGGTGTTTTGTATTCATGTCTTTTTCGAGGTCGGTTGTTTAGT
>JAYWEB010000465.1:0-6674 GCA_043779575.1 Chthoniobacter sp.
TCGACATGGGGCAGCTCGACCTCCGCGCCGACGGCAATCATCGCCAGCGCGATTGGGAGATCGAAGCTCGGTCCTTCCTTCCTCACATCGGCCGGCGCGAGATTGATCGTCGTGCGCCCGCGCGGCCAGTGGTAGCCGCTGTTGGCGATGGCCGTGGTCACCCGGTCTTTGCTTTCCTTCACCGCGACATCCGGCAGCCCGACGACAACGATCACGGGACTGCCCCGGGCACCATTGACCTCGATTTCGACTTCAAAGGCGTCCACGCCGTAAACTGCAGCAGAGTAAATCTTGGCCAGCACGGGAGCTGAAATGCCAGACAACCGGGGAGAAGTAAAAAGGTTTGAACAGGGCTCAACTGCGCCTTTCGGACCTTTCGATCTTTAACGTGGTTGACTACTCACCGCCTGAGATAATTATGTTTCAAGTAAAGGCTTGTAATCTTTCTGCCGATTATCAATACGTAGCGAACGCCGGGTTGCTGTCGCCGGAAATAAACAACGCTTAAGCGCATCCAATAAACACCTCCGCGACGAACCTGCATCTGCTGACACGCAAGCCCGAGGCCACCTAAAATGAACTACAAATCTGGCGAAGATTCCGATTCGGGAATCAAGATCTACCTCCGGGAGATCGGGCAGATCCCGCTGCTCACGATCGAGCAGGAAATCGAACTCGCCGCGAAGATCAAGAACGGCGACAAGGCCGCCCGTTCGCTCATGATCCGCTCGAATCTGCGGCTCGTCGTCAAGATCGCGCACGACTACGCCAACCTCGGCCTCCCGCTCCTCGACCTCATTTCGGAGGGCAATATCGGCCTCATGAAAGCGGTCGAACGCTTCGATCCCGCAAAAGGCGGCAAGCTCTCCACCTACGCCGCATGGTGGATCAAACAGTCCATCAAACGCGCGCTGGCGAACCAGTCCAAGACGATCCGTCTGCCGGTGCATCTCGTGGACAAAATCTCGAAGATGCGCCGCGTGGCGATGCAGTTGAGCGAAGAACTCGGCCGCGAGCCGACCGACGACGAACTCGCCGAGGAAGTCGGCCTCGCCGCCGGCAAAATTTCGCAACTCAAAATCGTCTCCATCCGCCCCGCCTCGCTCGACGCGCCGATCAGCGACGACGACTCCACGGAGTTCGGCGAAATCGTCGGCGACCTCGAAGCGCTCACGCCTTTCGAACAACTCCGCGACCAGAACCTCCGCGACGAAGTCGGGGACCTGCTCGGGGTGCTCGACGACCGCGAGAAGAAGATCATTTTCTCGCGCTTCGGACTCGACGGCGGCAAAGCCAAGACGCTCGAAGAGGTCGGCAAAAAATTCGGCGTCACCCGCGAGCGCATCCGGCAGTTGCAAAACATCGCGCTGATGAAACTGCGCCGTGCTTTGCAGAAAAAGGAGAAGCCGATCGAGCACCTCCTGCCGAGCCAAGCCGACGACAACGAATAGTCATCAGCGACCACATTTTGCAAAGAAGGCGCGCTCGTGAGAGCGCGCTTTTTTGTTGGAAAGCTCCAGCTTGGAGTGATGGGCGAAACCCGGCGTGTCACCCAAATTTTGGCGGCACGCCGGTCCGCGTCCCGCGGGCTCCGCTACACCACGCGGAGCTGGATCGTGTCGAAGCGCTCTTCGCCCGCGAGCATGTCGCTGACGACGACGAGGTGATCGCCCTTTTGCGCCAGCCCTTGCGTGACGAGAAAACTGACCGCCGCGCTGATCGTGCGGTTTGGATTCGGGTCGAAGGCCAGATTGTGCGGGAAGGTGCCCCAGTTCGCCGTGAGGCGGCGGCAGACTTCGAAGGTCGGCGCGAAAGCGTAGATCGGGGCCTGCGGGCGGAGATTGGAAACGTAGTCCGCCATCGTCCCGCGGCGCGTGAAGACGATGAGCTTCGCGTCGGGCAGCGAGTTCGCCAGGGTGACGGCGGAGCGCACGGTTTTTTTGCGGTCGTCCTCGAGCAGCGCCTCCTCGGCGAAACCCGCGCCGCCGCTGTGCTCGATGCGCTCGGCGACCTTGTGCAGCACCTCCACGCACTTCACGGGATATTTCCCCACGGTGGTCTCGCCGCTGAGCATCACGCAGTCGGCCTGCTCGTACACCGCGTTGGCCACGTCGGTGATTTCCGCGCGGGTCGGCACGGGGTTCGTGATCATGGACTCGAGCATGTGCGTGGCCACGATGACCGGCACGCCTTTGGCGAGGCAGCGCTTGACGATGCGGCGCTGGATGATCGGCAGTTCCTCCATCGGGCACTCGATGCCGAGATCACCACGCGCGACCATAATCACGTCCGTCGTTTCGATGATCTCGTGGATGTTTTTCACCGCGAGCTGGTCCTCGATTTTCGCCACGATCCGCGCCTGGCTGCCGTGCGCGCGCAGCACTTGGCGCAGCACCTCCACGTCGCCCGGTTCGCGGCAAAAGCTGAGCGCCACAAAGTCCACCTGCAGCTCCGCGCCCACGGCCACGTCCGCGAGATCCTTCTCCGTGAGCGGCGGCAGGTTCACTTTCACGCCCGGCAGATTGATGTGCCGCCGCGAACCCATCTGGCCGGCCGTGAGCACTTCGCAGCGGATGCGGATGCCGTCTTTCGCGAGCACCCGCATGTGGATGTTGCCATTGTCCACGAGCACGGTGTCGCCCACGGAAATGTCGTCGATCAGCCCGTCGTAATTCACATCGACGGAGTAAAGCTCCTCGCTCTTGCCGCCGCGCACGGTGAATTCAAAAACGTCGCCCGCCTTCAGTTCCAGCTTCGTCGGCAGATCGCCCGTGCGGATCGCCGGCCCCTGCGTGTCCATGAGGATGCCGATGATCACGTTCATCTCCTTGGCCACCGCGCGGATGCGCGGAACGATGACGCGCACCCAGTCGTGGGTGGCGTGGCTCATATTCAGGCGGAAGACATTCGCGCCCGCGGCGATCATGGCGTGCAGGATCTCCGCCGACTCGGTGGCCGGCCCCAGCGTGCAGATGATTTTAGTTTTGCGCATGCGCGAGCTAATGCGGCGACCACCGCGGACGCGAGCCAAACTGGGAAAATCCGCGGCTCCGCCGGTCAGTGCTTTTGCAAAACCTTCAGCGCCTTCTTCGTGTCGCTCGTCCGCAGGATGAGCAGTCCTTGCTTCGCCTTCGGGCAGGTCGCGAGATACGCGTATTCGATGTTGATCTTCGCCTTCGCCAGCCGCGCCGCGAACGTCCCGAGCGAGCCCGGTTTGTTGTCATTCTCGATCATCAGGACGCTGTTTTCGATGGCGAGAACGCCGCGCTCCTCAAAGATCCGCAGCGCCCGCTGGGAGTCGCTGAGCACCATGCGGATGATGGAATGATCCACGGTGTCGGTGATGGTCAGCGCGAGGATGTTGATCTTCGCCTTTTCCAATTCCGCGCAGACTTTGGCGAGGGTGCCGGGTTTGTTTTCGAGAAAAATTGAGAGCTGTTTGATGATTTCCATGGCGTGGACTTTCGCGCCAACCGGTCCCCGCCTCAATCTTCATTTCGCCCCGCACTTGCCGCTTTCCATCCGCGCCCGCGGGTCACTACTCTCGCCGCCCCATGTCCCAGGAATATCGCGTCAAACTCGAGGTCTTCGAAGGCCCGCTCGACCTGCTGCTCTACCTCATCAAGAAGGACGAGGTGGACATCTACGACATCTCGCTGGAGCGGATCACGGCGCAGTATCTGGAGTTCATGGACGCCTTCAAAGTCCTCGATCTCGACATCGCGGGCGAGTTTGTGGTCATGGCGGCGAACCTCATTTACCTGAAAAGCCGCGCGCTGCTCCCGGTGCATGTGCAGCCGCCGGACGAGGACGCCGAGGAGGAAGATCCGCGCTGGGATCTCATTCGGCAGCTCGTGGAATACAAAAAATTCAAGGACGCCGCCGCGCACCTTTCGCTGCGCGAAGTCGAGCAGAGCAATCTTTTCGCCCGCAGGTCGGACGCCGCCGATGTGGCCCCCGAGCGCCCGCTCGGCGAGGTCAGCGTCTTTGATCTGATCAACGCCTTCAACAGCGTGCTCAAGCGCATCGCCGCGAAGAGCGAGGATCTGCGCGAGATTTTCGAGGAGAACTACACGGTCTCGGACAAGATCGACCTCATCATGAAAATGATGGCGTCGGGCGTGGCGCTGAAGTTCACCGAGCTTTTTGCCGGGGCCGCTTCGCGCACGGAGATCGTCGTTACTTTCCTCGCGCTGCTGGAACTCATCCGGCTGAAACAGGTGCGCTGCGAGCAGGCGGAACCATTTGCGGAAATCGAACTGAGGGGGATTTGAGATTTCAGATTTCAGATTTCAGATTGAAAGCGGACGACGATGACTCAGGACGAATTGAAAGCGCGCACCAAGGACTTTGCCTTGCGCGTGATCAAGCTCGTGCGGGCGCTGCCGAAATCGGTCGAGGGGCGCGTGATGGCCAATCAGTTGCTCCGCTCGGGAACGTCGGTCGCGGCGAACTATCGCGCGGCGTGCCGGGGGCGTTCGCGGGTGGAGTTCGCTGCCAAAATCGGCATCGTTTTGGAAGAGGCCGACGAATCCGCGCTCTGGCTGGAACTCATTGTGGAGGCCGGTTTGCTGGCCCCGTCCCGCTGCCAGTTGTTGCTCGAGGAAGCTGGCGAATTGGTCGCCATTTTCGCCGCCACGCGAAAAAGCGCGCTCGCCAAAGCCAATCTGAAATCTGAAATCTGAAATCTGAAATGACCCTGAAACAAGTGATCGAGGCGCTCGTATTCGCCTCACCGAAACCCATCACGACGAAGGAAATCGTCGCGGCGCTGCGCGCCGCGGGCGAGGGGACGGAGGATACGGAGGCGAAAGATTTTGCGACGGCCAAGGAAGCCAATGTCGTCGAGGCGCTCGCCGAAGTGCAGGCGGATTTGGTCGCCAGCGGACGCGCCTTTCAGCTCGTCGAGCGCGTGAACGGCTGGACGCTCGTGAGCGACCCGGCGTGCGCGGCGTGGGTGCGGCAGCTTTACCCGGAGGCGAAACCGACGCGCCTCACCGGCCCGCAACTGGAGACGCTGGCCATCATCGCCTACCGCCAGCCGGTCACGCGCGCGGACTGCGAGGCGGTGCGCGGGGTGAGCGTGGATGGCGTGATGCAGGTGCTGCTCGACCGCAGCCTCGTGAAAATCGCCGGTCGCGCCGAAGTCCCCGGCCGCCCGCTGCTCTACTGCACCACGGAGTATTTTCTCCAGCATTTCGGCCTGAAGACGACCGACGAACTGCCCAACGCCAGCGAACTCAAGCGCATCGTTTTGCCCACCGCGCCGGTGCCGGCGGAGGGGAAAACGGACGAGCCGAAAGCCGATGAGCTGCCGCTCGCCGCAGATTTGGTTCCCGAAACGACCGAGCCCGCCGAGCCGGTCGCGGAAGCTGAAACGGAATCCGTTGCCGAACCCGAATCCGCCGCAGTCATCGAACCCGAGGCGGCAGCGGACATCCAACCCACCCAACCCATTTAAGATTTAAGATTTCAGATTTCAGATTGAAATGGCAGGCGCGTGCCGCGCGTGAATTTTTTCCAATCTGAAATCTGAAATCCGAAATCTGAAATCCCATGACCCTCCCCGAGATCCGCCAGAAGATCGACGCCCTTGATGACCAACTCATCCGGGTGCTCAATGAGCGCGCCGATCTCGTCCATGAAGTCGGGCTGGTGAAGCGCGCCGAGCGCACGGAAATCTACGCGCCGGAGCGCGAGGAGATGCTGCTGCGCTCGCTCTCACAAAAGAACACCGACCTGAAAGGCCGTTTGCCCGAGAAAGCCATCCGCGCCATTTACCGTGAAATCATGTCCGCCGCCCTCGCGCTCGAAAAAGACCTGACCATCGCCTACTTCGGGCCCGAGGCCACGAACACCCACCAGGCCGCGCGCAGTAAATTCGGCGCGAGCGTGAGCTACGCGCCGCAGGTCAGCATCGCCGATGTCTTCGACGTGGTGGCGCGCGGTAACGCCGACTACGGCGTCGTGCCGATCGAGAATTCCACGGAAGGCGCGGTCAACCACACGCTCGACGTTTTCATGGACAGCGAACTGCGCATCTGCGCGCAGATCCTGATGAAGATCGAAAACCACCTCGTCGCGAAAATCCCGCGCGCGCAGATCCGCAAAATCTACTCGCATCCCCAGGTCTTCGGGCAATGCCGCAACTGGCTGCGGCTGAACCTGCCCGACGTGGATTTGGTGGAAGTCTCCAGCACGCCGCGCGCCGCCGAACTCGCCGCCCACGAACCGGGAGCCGCTGCCATCACCGGCCCGATGGCCGCCGAAGTTCACGGTCTGCAAATCATCGAGCCGTCCATCCAGGACTTCGCGACAAACACCACGCGCTTTCTGGTCATTGGCCGCGCCGCTTCGCCGCCCACCGGCGACGACCGCACCTCCATCATGTTCTGCGTGCAGGACAAACCGGGCGCGCTTTTCCAGGCGCTCGAACCTTTCAACCGGCTGAAAATCTCGATGAGCAAAATCGAGAGCCGCCCCTCGAAGCGGAAGGCGTGGGAGTATTTTTTCTTCGTCGATCTCGACGGCCACGCCGGCGAAGAAAAGGTGAAGCAAGCCATCGCGGAACTGGAGAAGCACTGCACCTTCGTCAAAATCCTCGGCACCTATCCGAAGACGAGTCCGGGCTAGGAGGCTATTGAAAAACTCACGGAGCTTGGGTGGATGGCGTC
>JAYWEB010000466.1:0-6673 GCA_043779575.1 Chthoniobacter sp.
GCCTCGGCACTCCGCACTTCGATGTGTCCGTCCAGTGGAGCATCCCGCATCAACGGCGGAACGAAGCCATCGGCGACGCCCTCGATCATGTGGCAGCACGGACATTCGCCTGCGAGCAAATCCTGCTCCGCGGGCTGCATGGCGCAGATGCGCGACTTGGGCCAGCGTTTCTTGATCGCCTGGCCGCAGCCCGCCAGCGAGCCGCCAGTGCCGAAGCCATGCACAAACGCCGCGATGGGACCGTTCACCTGCGAAATGATTTCCTGCCCGGTGGTTTCCTCGTGATCCACGGTGTTGAGCGGATTCTCGAACTGGCGCGGCAGAAAGTAACGCGCATCCTTCGCCGCCATCTCTCGCGACATCTCGATGCCCGTCTGGTAACGGCCCGCGCTGTCGAAGAGAATCAACTCCGCGCCGAGCCGCTGGATCAATTTGCGCCGCTCGACGCTCGCGCCGGCGGACATGAGAATCGTCACGCGATAACCCATCACCGCGCCGACCATCGCGAGCGCAATGCCGCTGTTGCCGCTGCTACATTCGAGGATATTCGAGTCAGGACCGATCAAGCCGCGTTCCTCGGCGTCCAGGAGCACGCACTTCGCGAAGCGGTCTTTCATGCTGCCACTCGGGTTGAGGAATTCGCATTTTGCAAAGAGGGTGAGGCCCAGGTCGGTGAAAGGCAGTTGGATCATCGGCGTGTGGCCGATAAGCGAGAGGACGACCCGCGAACGGGTGGGATTTGGAGCCAGTGGGGTCATCAAATGAAGGGACAGGTCATTTATCCGGAAGCCGGTAAAACGGATATTGGGGCGACTGCATGGCGGTTACTTCCGGCTGGTGGCCATCAGCGCGCGGATACTGGCGGCGGGGATGCAGTGCTTGAAGACCATCTGCAACGTCGCGGCATTTCCTGGTCCGTTCATGGCGGGCTGGGTCGTGGCGACCAGACCCGCGACGTTGCCCCGGTCATCCAAAATCGGTCCGCCACTGGCGCCACCGGCATAGTCCGCAGTGACGTCCATCTCGCGCCGCGATTCACCGTTCGCGACGGCCTGCATGGCCCCTTCCAGCCGATCCCCAGCGCTGGCCAAACCCGCGTAGTGGGCGAGCGCGTAGCGGGCAATGATGCCCTGCGACAGCGAGTAGAAATGCAACTTGGGATGACCGATCACCGCCACCGGCGTGCCCACCGGCGCGTCGTCCCGCAAGGCCAGCGGTCGTCTCCCCAGGCCGGGAATGCGGATGATGACCACATCATTCACCCGACTCGCGGCGAGAATTTCGACGACCGGCTGGACTTTGCCCTGACGTGTCATGCCGACGAACCCGACGGCGTGAGTGTCTTGAAAGACATGGTAATTGGTCACAAACACATCCGGCTCCGCAATCGGAAAGGCGGTCGCAGCATTGACGCTCCAATTGGTTCCATCGCCAAATTTTGCGACGCCCGCGATCACGATGACGCTGTCGCAATCCTCGGCATAGGTTTCTGCCACGGTCATCGGCTTGGTCGCCGGTGTCGGCAATGCTGGAAGCTCACACTGTGTTCGCACCAACTGCCCGCGCAACGTCTCCGCGGAAACGGTCTGGCCGGCCTCGACCAGGCGGCCACCCTGGTCGCGCAACGCCGCAAAAAGCGCCACGTCGTCAATCGCGTCGGCGACCGTCTGCGCGTGCGCCGCCCCGCCCAGCAGCAGACAAACCAGCCCAGTCGCGATCTGTTGCCCGGTTTTTCTTAGAGCACGGATGGAAGCCGGCAAGGGTGTGTTCATATTTTCAATGACCTGCCCCTTTATCCTTTCCGACGGAGGCAAAAACTTATTTGCCGTCCCCAGCCGCCTTTTTGCCAGCCTCTAGCCTGGTCTTGATACCGGCGATTCCGGCGGCTAACTCGCTATCTGGAGCGAAGGCTTTGGCGTCATCCAATGCCTTGGACGCCTCGTCGAATTTCTTCTGCTGTTCGAAGATAACCCCACGGATGATCATCATCTGTTGGGTATCCTCGGTGCTGAATCCACCTTCCTTGAGCGTCTTGGCCACCAGCGCGAGGGCACCATCGTGGTCTTTCTTTTGGGCACAAGCGCCCAACTCGCTCTGGTAGGTCGCCAGCCGGACTTTCGCCGCCGCCGCCTTGGCGAAGCCGGTTTCATCCTTGGGATCGGCGGCTTTGATTTGCTCAGCCACGTCGCCATAAAAATTAGCAATCATGGTGTCGTCCAAGCCCATGGCGGCAAGCGCGGCCACCAGGGCTTTGGCCTTGTCCACTCCACTGGCCTTGGCCGCGGTGGCGAAGGATTCATCGCGCGCCGCCTTTTTCGCGCGGAGTTCGTCGAGGTGCTTCACGTAGGCCTCGGGGCCACCTTTTTGATAGCCGGTCGCCGCGAATGGCTTTCCTTCCGCATCCGTTAGCAGGATGGTCGGGTATCCGCGGACCGCATATTTTTTCCCGAGTTCCTCGTTCTGTTTGATCGTCTCCGCCGACAGCTTGGATTTATTTTGGGGATAATCCAACTCGACCAAAACGAACTTGTCCTTCACTCCCGCCTTGAACGGGTCTTGGCTGAAGACTTCCTTGTTGAGCTTGATGCACCAACCGCACCAGTCGGAGCCGGTAAAGTCGATCAGCAAGTCTTTCTTGGATTCCGCGGCTTCCTTCCTGGCTGCGGTAAAGTCCGTGGACCAGCCTTCACCACCGGCAAAGGCAACTCCCGAGCAATACAATGCCACTAGCGCGGCGCAGGTTCTTACGATTGGTTTTATGTTCATGGGCCGCCAAGATGTCGCGAAAATCGCCTTGGTCGAGGGTAATTTATTACAAAATTCTATCCCAATCAGGCATAGTCCAGCCACGGCCCCAGCCATTTCCCGGCCTCCTGCAAGCTGTCCCCCTTGCGCCGGGCGTAGTCCTCGATCTGGTCCCTCTGGAGTTCGGAAATGGCGAACTATTGGCTGTCCGAATGGGAGAAATAGAGTCCGCACACCGCTGCACCCCGGTCGCCTCGGACGCACCTAGCAATGCCAACAAAAGTGGATAATTGACCTGCTTCTTTATCCCCATTTCATGGCGTCCGTTGCTGCTCACGGGAACACCACTTTTCCCAGCGTGAGCCAGCCGGGACGGTCGCGGTCCTGATCGGCGTTGGCGAAGCGGAGGGGGCGCCCGCCTTTGAGGGGATTGGGGACGCTGAGGAGCAGCTTTATTTCGCCGGATGAGAGCTTCGCAAGATCGAGCGTCGCAGTCTGCGCGTCAGTCTCTGCGGGCAGCAGTTTGTTCAAAGCAAAGGGCAGTTCTGCGACCGCCTCTGCGCCGGCAGTATCGACGGCGATGATCCGTACCGGCCAACCGGCGTAAAACGGCGCGATGCCCCGGTTGGTGATCGAAACGGATACTTTCAGTCGGCGACCATCCACTTCCGCCGAAGCTTGGGCGACGTGCAATTCATACCCGAGGCTCTGCGCTGCGGCGAGGGCGCGCCCGCGTTCAGCCGGTGTGAGGGTGCGCGACGTGCTGCTCTCCATGAGCCACGACGCGTGTGTTTCACGCACGCATTGCGCGAAGTTTTGGCCGTCTTTGCAGCCCTCCTCTTTCCACAGACACGACCAGAGTTCCGGGCGAATCTCGCCGCCGATGGGCGCAGTCTTCCACCGCTCCATCGCCGCCGGCCCCGCCTTGCGCAGAGCGGCGCGGTAGGACCAGCCTGCTTCTTGCACATCAGTCTCCAAAGTAGCCCATGCAAAAGAATCGTCGTGGTAGCCAAAGCTGCGCTGGCCATTTGCGGCGTGGGCGTGGTCTTTTTCACCAGCGGGATAGCGCAGCAAAACGGGCGTCTTTTTGAAGGCGGCGCCGTAGGCATCCATGACTTCCGCCTGCACCGTCTTGGAGGCAAACCATTCCGTATGCGGATGGCAGTGCCACTCGCCCCAAGTGCCGAGCAGCCCGGCGGTGATGAAGCCGATGCGCGGGTCGCCGTCGTAGCGCGCGCCGAGAGCGGCGATGAAATTTCTGAGCGCCTCCCGCAAGCGCGGGTCTTCGTAGTCCGGCGTATGGTCGAGCGCGGGCGGGAGCGGCTGGGTGTTTGTGTTAGTCCACGCGCGGATTTTTACGCCCGCTTTCACGAGGTATTCCGGCACGCCGCTGGGCTTGCGCGGGAACTCCATGTAGATGCGGAAGACGCTCTGGCAGCCGCGTGAAGCGACCCCCATCGAGCAGCCGCTCCATCGGCGCCCAGTCAAAGGTCGTCGGCCCCGTCATCATCGCGGCCAGCGGCAGATAGTCGAACTCCAGCGAATGGGAAAATTTCAGCCCCTGCCCCGCATACGGCACGAAGCCCTTGAGCGGATTATCCGCCGGAGCAGGCGCGTAGGCTGGCCGGAAAACGACGGGCTCCGCAGCCAGCGCGCTCGCACTCGGAAGGAAGGCCAGCAGCGCCGCAAGCGAGGCGCACAAGTGTCGGAAAAATGGCTTCATTGGGAAGGGACACAAGGGATAGGTCATCTATCGATTTGTTGCCTGACTTTTCACCGGTCCGCCGGGCTGCGCGTCAGTTTTCCACTGCCACTGCGGAGACCGGATGATGCGAGGGATTCGGCGACGCTCAGGCCCTGGTGCGCTTTGCTCATGTAGCTCTCGCGGTTTTGCGTCGAGATGTGCTGCTCGGCGGCGGCCGGGATGTGGCGCGCGTGGTGGGGCACTTTGTTGCCGATGAGCATCACGAGGTAGCCCTCGATGCCGAAGTTATTCTGCGGTGACGGGCGAGGCCGGTGCGGCCGTTTTCGAGTTGGAGCGCGGTGAGCCCGTCCGGCCCGCGCTCGGTGCCGCTGACTTTGCCCTCCATGAAAGTGACGCCGAAGTTGCTGCTTCGCACCACGCGGATGGTGAGGTTCGGGAGTTTTTTTTGAGCGTGATGGCCGCGAGCAGGCCGGCGCTGCCCGCGCCGAGGACGAGGACGTTCTGAATCATGAAAGGCGCGAACCCTGGGCGATCCGGCCTGCTATGACAAACGACGATTTGACGAAGAAACCGTGACGATGAACGAAAGGCCCTTTCCGTTCTTCCGTTCCTCGTTCCCAAAGTTAGCGCAGCGCTTTGGGAACGCCCATCGCGGCAAGACTCCGGCTCCCCTCCCGGCGTTCGACGACCTCGCACGCACTCCCCCGCTGGCGCGAACTCCGCGCCGCTGCCGCGCGCCACATCGAAAGCACCGTCTCCCCCACGGCCACCGCCTTCCCGCCGCTCACCACCGCGCAGCGCCAGCGGACCGAGCGCGGGTAAGGCGTGGCCCGTCCAAAATGCCGTCATGCTGAACGAAGGCTCGGGAGGCTTTGCGACCGTGCCGTAGTGAAGGATGACGGCTGTTGAGTTCGATGCGGCGCTCACGCCTCTTCCGTCGAGACTGTCCCGCCCGCCTTCTGCTCCAGCGCCTGCTCAAACGCCCGCCAGCCGAGCATCGCGCACTTCACGCGCTGGGGAAATTTCCGCACGCCCGCGAGCAGCCGCAGATCGCCGAGGAGACGCGGCGGCTCGGCGACCTCGGTGGTCACGAGATCGTGAAACGCCCGCAGCATCTCGCGCGCATCCGCTGCGCTCTTGCCCTTGAGTTTCATCGTCATCAGCGACGCCGACGCCTGGCTGATCGCGCAGCCCAAGCCCTTGAATTTCACATCCTCCACCGCACCGTCGGCGGCGAACTTCACCGACAGATCGATCTCGTCGCCGCACGACGGATTGTCGCCGTGGACCTGCACCGCGCCGTCGGCGATCTCGCCGAAATTTCGCGGGCGCTTCGAGTGATCGAGGATCACCGACTGGTAGAGTTCATCGAGTTCCGTGTTCATGCGAAAAAGCGGACGGCTTCGGCGAGGATGGCGAGCATCCGGTCCACCTCGGCCGTGGTGTTGTAGAAATAGAAACTGGCGCGCGTCGTCCCCGGCAGGCGGAGTTTTTTCATGAGCGGCTGATTGCAGTGGTGCCCGCCGCGCAGGGCGAGGCCGTGCTGGTCGGCAAAGGTGGTGAGGTCGTGCGGATGCGCGGCATCCATGGTGAAACCGACCAGCCCGCCGCGCCGGTCGCGCGGTCCCTGGATGTGGACGCCCGGCAGCGCGCGGAGGCCCGCCAGCGCGTGCTGCGTGAGCGCCAGATCGTGCTCGAAAATGGCCGCGCGCCCGAGGCCCTCGAGGTAATCCACCGCCGCGCCCAGCCCGACCGCGCCGCCGATATTCGGCGTGCCGGCCTCGAACTTGTGCGGCGCTTTCTTATACGTGCTCCGCTCGTAGCTCACGCTCACGATCATCTCCCCGCCGCCGTGCCACGGCGGCATCGCGGCGAGCAGCTCCGCCCGCCCGTAAAGCGCGCCGCTCCCGGTCGGCGCGCACATTTTGTGGCCGGAAAAAACGAGAAAATCACAGCCGATCTCCCGCACATCCACCGGCAAATGTCCCACGCTCTGCGCCGCATCGATGAGCGTCGCCGCGCCCACCGCACGCGCCGCGCGGCAGAGTTCCGCCGCGGGGTTGATCGTGCCGAGAGAGTTTGAGATGTGGGTGAAAGCGAAGAGTTTCACCTCCGGTGTGAGCCACTCGCCGAGCCGCTCCAGCGCCAGCGTGCCGTCCTCCAGCACCGGCACAAAGCGCAGCCGCGCGCCGGTGCGTTCGGCGAGCATCTGCCACGGCACCA
>JAYWEB010000467.1:0-6659 GCA_043779575.1 Chthoniobacter sp.
CGGTCTTGCGGGTTATTTTTCCCAAGGTGGGAACAAGCGAACGCCAGCCCCCGAGCCTGTCGTGGTGCAGGCTCCCGCGGAACCGGCTGAAGACTCCGACCTGCGCCCAGTCAGTAACAAATTGCAAGGCACACCCTTGCTTGCCGAGCCCGCGCTGCCTGCGCCCGTTGCGGCGGCGCCGACGGTCGATGCGGCTCCGGTTGTCGAGACGGCGCTGCTCGTGGCCGCTGCGGCTCCCGTGGTGGCTGTCGTCGCTCCGGTGGCTGCCGCCCCGGCGCGACGCCCTGCGCCGATCGCTGCGGCTCCGTCGGTCGATGAGGAGATACTGGTCGCCGAAAAGGCGGCGGCACTCGAGGTCGCCAAGCAGGCCGGGCAGGAGGCGGAAAAGGCCCACGCCGACATGGCAAAGAAGCAGCAGCAGGCGGCGGCTGCGGTGGCCGATGCGGAAAAAGCCCTCGCCCAAAAAAACAGAGCCGCCGGTCCCGTGAAAAAGGCCGCCGACGAAGTTCTGGCACAGCGCAAGAAACTCGAGGACGATCAGAAAGCCGCCGATCTCGCCGCGGAACAGGCACGCCAATTGGCCGCCGAGAAAGCGCGCTCTGCGGAGGCGGCGAAAAAGGCGATCGCGGAACTCGAAGCGAAAAACAAAGAAAAGCTCTCGGCACAGGAAAAGGCCGAGGCGGAGATCATGACCTTGCAGAAATCTCTCGCCGACCGTCAGGAATCCGGCGCGAGTGTGGCGAAAGAAGTCGCTGCAGTCGAGGCTTCGCGCGCGAAGTTTCTCGCGGCCATCAAGCAGAGCGAGCAGGACCTCGATCAAGCCAAGCTCGCGGCGGCTGAGGCTCGCCGTTTGCGCGAGGAAGCCGAGGCTGAGCGTCGCAAGTTGGCGCAGGAATTGACCGACATGCAGAAGATGATGGACAAGAAAAGGGCGGAAATCGAAGACCGCCTCAAGAAACTGGAGAAAGCCGACCCCAAGTCCGCCGTGGCCGTGCCGGTCGCCGAGCTAGTGAAGCTCCCGGAGCCCAAGCCAGTGGAAAAACCCGCGCCGCCCGAGCCGGCCCCGAAGCCCGTGGTGGTCGCGACTCCACCGCCCGCCACGCCCGTCCCCGCGCCCCCGGTGCCCGTGGCGGTCCTCGTGAAACCGGTCGCTCCCCCCCTGGTCACTCCGGTTCCCATTGCTCCGCCGGCGGAAGTCGCCGAAGTGAAACCCGCGCCCGCCATTCCCGCTCCCACGCAGTTGGTCATGAAGACCGACCCCGAGAAAACCCTGCCGGTGCCAGCCCCGAAACCTCCCGGAGCGGAAAACAGTCTCGGCTTGAAGTTCGTCCCCGTGGGCGACGTGGAATTCTGCGTGTGGCAGACCCGCGTCAAGGACTTCGACACCTTCGCCAAGGCCGTGAATCTCAAGTCAGCCGCGTGGAAGTCGCCTGGATTCAAGCAAGGTCCCGATCATCCCGTGGTCAACGTCACTTGGGTTGAGGCAGTCGCGTTTTGCAAATGGCTCACCGAGGAAGAACGCAAGAACGGCATCCTCACGGCGACCCAATTTTACCGGCTCCCGACCGACGTCGAGTGGAGTAAAGCGGTCGGTTTGCCCGAGGAGTCCGGCAAGACTCCCGAAGCGCGCGACATGGGCATTTCAGACGTTTATCCCTGGGGTAACCAATGGCCGCCTCCGCCGAAAGCTGGCAACTACACCGGGGAGGAAACCGGTTCGGACGTGGCGATCAAAGGCTACGATGATGGTTTCCCGTGGACCTCGCCTGTCGGCAGCTTCACTCCCAACAAACTCGGACTCTACGACATGGGCGGAAATGTCTGGCAGTGGTGCATGGATACTTGGAACAACGATTCCAAGGCCAAGGTTTTGCGGGGAGCCTCGTGGTACAACGGCGCACTGAAACTCAGTTTGCTGTCCTCATGCCGCGTCCGCGCTTCGCCCGAAAGCAGCACGGACAATTATGGATTCCGCGTGGTCCGCGCCGCAGGTAAAAAATAAGCAGTCGGCCCGTGTAATTTTCGTTGCCAATCTCCCGCGCTTTTTCCAATCTCCCGCCGAAAGACCACCTCCATCCCGCCGAAAAATCACCTCCAATAACTATCCACCATGAAAAAAACTATCACTCGAGTTCTATCAATTACCGCAATCATCCTGACCACCGGGGCGGGTGCCGTTGCGCAGGAATTCTTCCGGGACTTGGGCACATCGCGCTCTTCTGGCGGCCGGGGTCCCATTTACCCTTCGGAGTACAGCTACGAAGACACTTCGCCCAGCGGTCTCTCGCCGCTCCGTCCGGGGCAAGACCTCAATGAAGCGCAGGTGGCGGAGGAGGCAGATCGTTACAATTTTGCCATTGGCCCGGTTCAGTTCGGTTTGGCCCTCGGAGTGGGGATCGAGTACAACGACAACATCACCCTCTCTGACTCGAATCGGATTTCGGATTTCATCTTTCGCCCGTCACTCGACGTTCAAGCCTCCTGGCGCATCAGCGAATTGAACACGCTGCGCCTTTCCGTGGGTGCCTCGTACGCGAAATATTTCGATCATTCGCAATACGACAGCGACGGCCTGCTGCTTTCGCCGAATTCCGAACTGGCATTCACTTTCTATTTGGGAGCCGTAAAACTCAGCCTTCGGGACCGGCTTAGCTATCAGGAAGACGCCTATAACATTCCCACCATCAGCAATACCGACGGCGGACAATACCGGCGCTTCGAAAACCAGATCGGCTTGCAGGCGGAGTGGGCGGTCAATGACAAGGTCACCTTGGCAGCAGGTTACGATCATTACAACCTCTGGACGGTTGGCAACGGGTTCTCGCAGCAGGACCGCGCGATTGATACGATCTTCTTCAAGCCTTCCTATCAAGTGGTTCCCGGGATCAGGGTTGGTGTGAACGGCTCTTATAGCTTCATCAACTTCGACAGCAACGACCGCGGTGACGGCAATGGTCTGCTCGTTGGTCCATTCATCGAATGGCAAGTGTCCGAATACACCAATCTCTACCTTGAGGCCGGCTACCAGCAGTTGCAGTTCGATAAGGGCGGGAACTTCAACAATGCGGCGATCGACCAGCTCGGCTTGAATGCCTCCGACGCCGCCGCTGTCCGCGATATCCTCCGCGATAACGAAGACACCAGCAGCTACTACGTGAAGTTTGAGATCAATAACAAGCCATCGGACATCTTCGATCATCGCCTCTCCTTCTCCAAGACGGCCGAAATCGGGTTTTCCTCAAACTCCTACGACCTCTACCATGTCGAGTACGACGCCAACTGGAAGACTTTCCAGCACACCGAAATCGGGCCGGTCATCTTTTACGAGTATTACACGGCCTCGGGTGATCTCGGCGAAAAAGCGCACCGGGTCGGCGCCGGGTTGGGAGCCCGCTATCATTTTTCAAATTCCGTCACCCTTGGGCTCGATTATCGCTTTATTGCGAAGGACTCGAATCGGGAAAGCTCCGACTACCGGCAGAATCTCGTTTTCCTGAGTCTCTACTATAAATTCTAACCTCTGCCCGACATGGTCTATGCCTAGCCTTCTCATCCGCCTCAGTTGTTTCGTCGCTGTCCTCGTGTCAGCGCAGGTGACCGGAAGATCGCAGGGCATCCCGCGCGCCGTTCCGGTAAGTCCCGGATACTCGAGCCAGCCAGCCTATCCGCCGCAGGAGCGGATGCAGGTGGTCGATCCTGACAAAAAACTCTCAACCGGTGATGAGCTCACCGTTGAGATTGTGGAGGACAAGGAAGGCGGCGTGCCACGGAAAGTGACTGCTGCCGGGGCTATTGAAGTCCCGCCCATCGGCAGAGTTCAGGTCGCGGGGAAAACAACCACGGAGGCTGCGGCGGACATCAAGCGCCGGTTGGAGGCCGATTACTACTACCACGCGACCGTGAAGCTCAATATCGACCGGGTTAGCATTACTCCTGTCGAAAGAGGGACTGTGACAATTTCCGGTCAGGTGCGCGTCCCTGGGCCCCAGCAAATGATCGAAGGTGAACCGTTAACCCTGAGTGTTGCCATTCAGAAATCGGGAAACTTCACTGAGTGGGCGAATCAGGAGAAAGTGAAGCTCACCCGCCAGGTAGGTGGCGCACCCAAGACAGAGGAATACAACGTCGAGAAAATCATTCGCGAGGGTAACGCCAACGCGGATCCGGTATTGGAGAAGGGCGATCGAATTTTCGTTCCTAAAACGTGGTTCCGTATCAAGTGATTTCCTATGGACTCAGTTAATCCGCAAGCGCCCGCCATGCCCCTGCCGGGAGGGTTGGGCATGAAGCTTTATCGCTACCGCAATTTGGTCCGCAATCATTGGTGGATTCTCGTCCTCAACATTGGGATCGGGCTGGCCTACGAAGGTTATGTCCTATTTAGCAAGCCTCACGTTTTCGAGTCATTGAGCCAGCTCGTGGTGCGCGAGGAGTTGATCCGAGACACCACGGGAGCCTTCCGGGACGGCACGGGAAATTTCTTCGTGACCAATCTCGAACACATGAAGAGTCCCATCGTGGTGGGACGTGCCCAGGCACGTGTGGCTCTGGAGAATCCCGACCTTACCGGAACGATTGAGATTTCATCCGCCCTCATTCCGCGGACGAACATATTCAACGTTACCGGCATCGGCTCCAATCCTCTCTATACCCAGAAATTCGTCGATGCCGCAGTGGATGAGTTTCTGAAATGGCGCTTCGAAAGTCGTAGTAGCGTGGGTGGCAAAGTGACCGGTAGCCTGACCGAGCAGCAGGCTCAAGTTAGCAAGGAATTGACGGAGGCCAAGACGAAGCTGCAAACCTACGAAGAGGAGAACAACATGCAGTTCTGGAAGGCGACCCAGAACAAAGCCGTGACCTCACTTTCTGATCTGAAGAATAAGAAGACCCAATTGCAGGATGAACTCAGGAGGTTGCAAAACCTCACTCCAGACGAACTGCTTCAGGCTGCTGCGCCCAAGCCGCAAGCCGAAAACCAGCCATCGGGAATTTCGGCCAGACAGGAGGCGACTTTCAATACCGGTCTCTACACGGAATATATTCAGGCGAGTCAGAAACTGTTTCAGCGCCAAGCGGATTACACTGAATGGAAGCAAGTTTGGAAGCCTGCTCATCCGAAACTGAAGCTGATTGTTGCCGAATTGGAAAAAATTCAGCGCCAGATCAACATCATCAAGGAGCAGAACGAGAACATGGTCAAGGGCCGAGTCGCAGCCATCAATGCGGAACTGAAGAGTCTCGAAGTCAGTATTCCTGAATGGGAGGTCAAGGTCCGGGAGGCTGGCCGGAAGGATGCCGAGCATCAAACTCTCGAAGGAAATGTAACCAGAATCCAAGCCGCGTTGGAAAAACTGGCGCAGGAACTCCGTGAAATCGACGGCGGCGTGAAGTCATCGCTTGATCCTTTTCAAGTCACTCAAAAAGCCACCGTCGCCAAGCCCGTCTCGCCGGGAACGATCAAGCACATCCTGATCGGACTAATCGGCGGTTTAGTGGTTGGCTCGATTATTCTCATCGTCTTGGATCGGGCTGATGATCGCCTCGCGTCTTCGACCGAGATGATTGAGCATTTTTCCGAGTCGATCCTCGGGCAGATCCCGAACGTGGCCGAAACGCGTGGTGCCTCCGGTCTGGCGCTCCTGCAGGGGGAGGACGAGCGCTATACCTACGCTGAAGCCTTCCGCAGTCTGCGCTCGTCGCTCATCTTTATGCCGAATCAAGCGGAGATGAAGTCCATCCTCATCACCAGCGCGATTCCGAACGAGGGTAAGTCCACGATTGCCAGCAATCTCGCGGTCACCATGGCCGCCGCCGGCGCGCGTGTCCTGCTTGTCGATGCCGACCTCCGGCGCGGTGATCTGGCCCAGCTTTTCGACATTGATGGAAAGGTCGGTCTCTCCGACGTCCTCCGCGGCGAGGCCAACTGGAAAGCCGCCGTCCTGCAGACGAAATACCCCACGCTCTCCCTCATCCCGCGCGGCCCGGTCACCAACCAATCCGGCGAACTCCTGCTTCGCCCGATGCTCGTCGGCCTCCTCGATGAACTCAAAGCGGCCTACGACCTCGTGATCTTCAACACCGCGCCCATCCTCGCGGCCGACGACACGCCCACGCTGGCTCCAAATTTCGACGGTACGCTGATGGTGGTCCGCGCGCGCTTTACCTCGGCCCGCCTCACGAAGAACGCGCTCAACTCACTCTATCAGCGTCAGGTCAACGTCCTCGGTCTCATCCTCAATGCCGTCGATGTGGAGACCCCGGACTACTACTACTACCGCTACAACCAGTATTACGCGGCGTAACGGACGCGCGTCTTACTTGTCGGCAGTTTCCGGGCGGAGGGTCCGGTAAAAATCCACGTAGTGCTCGGCCAGCGCGTCCCAGTGGAAATGGGACCACGCCCAATCCGCCAGCGCGGTCCGGGCTTCCTGACTCCAGCGGTCTTGCGAAAGGAATCGCTGCACCTCGCGCCGGATTTCATCCACACGGGGCAGGCAGATGAATCCGCGACCGTCCGCCAACGGCGTAGCCCACGGTGTCTCCACCGTGGTCAGTACCGGGGTGCCGACCTGGCAGGCTTCGAGCACGGCGAGGCCGAAGTTTTCCGAATGGGTTGGCAGACAGAACAGGTCTGCGCCTTGGAAATACTTCCACCGCCC
>JAYWEB010000468.1:0-6641 GCA_043779575.1 Chthoniobacter sp.
TTGTGAAAGATGGTATCAGAGGTTCTCCGACTGCGTTCCCGCCCGCCTGCGGTCGCCGGGAACTCCGCTCAGGATGACGGGCTTTTTTTTGCGCTGCGCTCAGCCGGGGCGCTGCTGCCACAGACGCGAAACCCCGCGGCGGCGCGGGGCCGCTGCGGGGTCGTGCGGAGTGCCGGTGAAGTCTCCGGCCTCGCCCAAGGTTATTCCGCTTCCTGCGGCGGGCGCGGCGGTTTCGGGTCGTCGCCACCGCGGCGCTCGCCGGGCGGGCGACCCATGAATTCGACCGGCCCGAGCTGGCCGTCGGCGTTCTTGTCCAGCGTCAGCAGCGCCTTTGCGGAGTTGGCGATTTCGGCGGCGGAAATCTCCCCGTCGTGATCCGCATCCAGCGCGGCCACGAGCGGAGGCGCCGGCGGACGCTCGCCTTCGCCACCCTTTTTCTCGCGATCGCCCGGCGGCTTCGGAGCGGGGCGTCCGCCTCCGGTGTCGGCGGCGTCGCGCTTCGGCGCGCGGTTTTCTTTCTCCGCATCGCCCGGCGGCTTCTTGTCGGCAAAGGGCCACTCGCGTTTGGGCGGGCCATCCGGCAGCGGCGGCAGGAACTCATTCGGCGTCAGCTTGCCGTCCTTGTTTTTGTCGAGGGACCGGAGCGCGTCGGGCGCTTTCTCGATCTCTGCGGCGGAGATGATCCCGTCGCGATCCGCGTCGAGCGCGTGCTGCAAGGGCAGCGGCGGGAGCGGCGGTTTTTCCCGCGGCTCGCGCTCGCGTTTCGGCGGCCGGCTGTCGCGCGGCTCGCCGCCCGGTTGCTGATTTGGCGGCGGGCCGGGCGGCGGACCGCCGCCGGGGCGCTGGGCCAAAGTGAGGCTCGCCGGCAGGGCGAGCACGAGGGTGAGGGCGAGGGCTTTCTTGTTCATACGATTGCGGTCTTTCTATTTTTGGGTTGTGGAAAAATGCGGGAGTTTTCTCCGGCTTTCGCCGCGGGCGACGGCTTAGTTGCGCGGCTGTTTGAGCGGAAAGAGCGCGCGCCAGATGCTTTCGGTCACGGCCACGGTCGCGCCGGGACCGCGTCCGCCGAGTGCGCCCGAGGGAGTGAGGCTGCTGCAGCGGAGCAGCGGCGCGGCCAGGCGGGGAGCGGGCTGCGGGGCCGCCGCGGCGGGCGGAGCAGGCGGGGCGGCGGGCGGAGCGGCGGGCTCTTTGACCGCGGGTGCTGGTTCCTCGGCGGGGATCGCGGTGTCGGTTTCCGCAGCGAGCTGATTGAGCATCGCTATGAGCTTGGCGACATCCGGCAGGGCCGGTGCCGCCGGCGGTTCGGCGGCCAGGGCCGCGCGGCCAGCGAGAGTGCTCGCGAGGAGTAGGGTGCGGAGGAGCAGTGAGGTTTTCATGGTGTGGTGCGGCGGAGTTTTTTTCGGAACGTCCCGCAACCTCGCACCGTTCCGTAAAGACCGTATGAGCGACGGGGCGGTTTTTTGTTAAGGAAGTGTAAATCTCCCGCCTCGCCGGACGCGCCTTGGCTATGGTCGCATCCGCCGCACCCATGCCCCCGCCGCTTTCGCCTACCGCCCGCCCGCGCCTGCTCGTCATCGACGACGATCGCAAACTCTGCCGCCTGATCGCCGCCTACCTCGAACCGCTCGGCTACGATGTGGAAGCCGTCCACACCGGCCCCGAGGGCGTGACCCGCGCGACCGGCGCGGCGTGGAGCGCGGTCATCCTCGACCTGATGCTGCCGGGGCTCGATGGCTTCGAGGTGCTGAAACAAATCCGCCACACCAGCGACGTGCCGGTGCTCATGCTCACGGCGCGCGGCGACGAGGCGGACCGCATCGTGGGCCTGGAAATCGGCGCGGACGACTATCTGCCGAAGACCTTTTCCACGCGCGAACTGCTCGCCCGCATCCGCGCCGTGACGCGCCGCACCACGCGCGCCGCACCCGCCGCTGCACCGGACGCGGAGATCGTCATCGCCGGGCTGCGCATCCGCCCCGGCTCGCGCACGGCGGTGCTCGGCGCTACGCCGCTCCCGCTCACGCCCGTGGAATTCGAGCTGCTCCTCTCGCTCGCCCGCGCGAAAGGCCGCGTGAAGACGCGCGACCACCTGCTCGAGGAAATCCGCGATCGCGAATACGAGGTCTTCGACCGCTCCATCGACGTCCACATTTCCGGCCTGCGAAAGAAGCTCGGCGACGACCCGAAGAGCCCGCGTTTCATCCGCACCGTGCGCTCCTCCGGCTACATGCTCATTGATCCCGATGCCGACTAAACCCCCGCGCCGCGTGCGCCTGCCGCTGGCGCTGAAAATCCTCGCGTGGTTCTTCGCCAACGTGATTTTCCTCGCCGTGGTCGCGTGGCTTTTCGTCCGCGTGCAGCTCGGGCTGGGGCTGGAGGTGCTGCTCGCCGGAGCGCCCGGCGAGCGGCTGCAGGCCATGGGCCGGCTGGTCACGGAGGAGTTGAAAGATCGTCCGCAGAGCGAGTGGCCCGCGGTGCTCCAGCGCCAGTCCGCCGCCTACCGCCTGCCCGTCGCGCTCTTTCGCAATGACGGCCAGCGGATCGCGGGCGATACGCCGGAACCGCCCGCAGAATTGCGCGCGCGGCTCGGCGAGGGCCGGCCCCCGCTGAAAGCGCAACCTGCCCGGCCGCCGGAAGATCGCCCTCCCGAAGACCGGCCTTTTCCGAACCGGCCGCCGGAGGATCGTCCGCCGCGTTTCGACCCCGAGCCTGGCCGCCCGCCGCGCGACGCTCCGCCCGAAGATCGCCCCCCGCTGGATCGCCTGGCGCCGCCGTCCGTGGGCGGAGCGTTCCCGCGCTTCATCGTCCGCGCCGGCGAGCCGCGCCGCTACTGGATCGGCGTGCGCCTGCCGCTCGTGGATCGCCTCGCGCGCCCGCCGCAGCCCACCACGCTGGTGCTCGCCAGCGACTCGCTGCGCGGCGGCGGGCTGCTCTTCGATTTCACGCCGTGGCTGGTCGGCGGCGCCGTGGTGCTCGCACTTTCCGTGCTGCTCTGGCTGCCGCTCGTCCGCGGCATCACCCGCGCGCTGCGGCAGATGACCGGCGCGGCGGAGGAGATCGCGCAGGGCCGTTTCGAGACGCAGGTCGAAAGCACGCGCGGCGACGAACTCGGCCGGCTCGCCACCGCGCTCAACGACATGGCCGCGCGGCTGCGCGAGTTTTTCACCGGCCAGAAGCGCTTCCTCGGCGACATCGCCCACGAGCTGTGCTCCCCGCTCGCCCGCATGGAAATGGCGCTCGGCATCCTCGAACAGCGCGCCGCCGATGACGAAGCCCGCAGCTACGTCGCCGACGTGCGCGAGGAGACGCGCCACATGGCCGGGCTCGTCAATGAGCTGCTCTCCTTTTCCAAAGCCGGCATCGGCGGGCGCAGCGTCCAGCTCCAGCCCGTGCCGCTCGCCGCCCTCGCCGCGCGCCTCGTCGCCCGCGAGACCCGCGAGCACGCCGGCATCGTCCTCGCGGTGCCCGCCGGGATCGCCGTCCTCGCCGAGCCCGACCTCCTCGCCCGCGCCCTCGGCAACGTCATCCGCAACGCCGTCCGCTACGCCGCGCCCGTCGGCGCCACCGGCGAAGGCGCGCACTCCTTTCGCCCGCTCCAGCACGCCGATGGCCACCCCGCCGGGCCGATCGTCGTCGCCGCCCGCGGCAGCGGCGCGCACATCATCATCACCGTCACCGACTCCGGCCCCGGCGTCCCCGAGGCGGCGCTGCACCGGCTCTTCGATCCGTTTTATCGCCCCGAAGCCGCCCGCACCCGCGAGACCGGCGGCGCGGGCCTCGGCCTGGCCATCGTGAAAAGCTGCGTCGAAGCCTGCGGCGGCACCGTCACCGCCCGCAACGTCCAGCCCACCGGCCTGCAAGTGGAGTTCACCCTCGGCCGCGCGCCGGAGTGAGTCAGGGCGCTTTTGAAACCGCGGGCTCCAATTTCCTGACCGCAAGCACGGCGGCGCGCGGACCCGCCCGGATGATCTGGATTTCCTCGCTCAGTTTGAGCCGCACGCTGCCCTGGGCCGATGACGAGCGGAATTGGACATTGTCTTTGCCCGCCGGAACCGCCGTATCCCAGCCGAGGACGTAGGTGATGAAAACTCCTGATTCCTGCACGGTCAGGGTGCCGGAAAAGGACAGGTTCTGCTCGGCCAGCGACGCCGTGAACCGCGTGGAGGCGACCACGACGGCGATCTCGATGGGTGGGGCTTCCTTGTCGGTGATCGTCAGCGTGACTTGGTAGTTATCCGCCAGAGTTTCGGACGGCGAATCGATGCGCCGCCGCGGCTCTGGCGGGGCCGGAATGGAGACGGGGGATTGCGCGCAGAGGACCGGTGCCAAAAGGATCGCGGCGAGGAAGAGCAGTTTCATGAAATTGGGGAGGGTCGATCGGGTTGTTGCGCGGATGATTCGTCTCGCGGCCGGGAAAGGGAAGCCCGCCGCCGGAAAATCCCCGCTGCGCCGGCGAGGCGGAGGTGGGAGTCGAACCCACTCGTAGAGGTTTTGCAGACCTCGGCCTTCCCACTTGGCTACTCCGCCGTGCGCGTTTGCGAGCGGGAGAGGTAAGCGACGGGGTGGGGGGCGTCAACCGGGAATCCCGCGCGGAAAGGAGCCCCGGGTGTGATTAAATGTGGTGCCATGCGGGATGCGCGCGGTGTCCCGGAGGGACGATGGAAATTAGCCGGTGGCGTCAGCCACCGGATCGCGGAAAAATATCGATCCGCCCCGGCAGGGGCGGAGGAATTCAATCGCGGCGACCACTCCACCGCCCCTCCGGGGCGGGTGCGCTCGGCGTGCGGTTCCGGTGGCTCACGCCACCGGCTAATTTCCGCTGTCCCTCCGGGACCACAGACTTCCATGCACCACATTTTACCCGAACGCCGCGCTTGGAGGCCAACGGCCTCACCAATGCCAGCCCAGGGCAACGCCCTGGGAACGACATCCAGAGCGAGCGAGCCTTGAAAGGGCGGGACAAAATCGTGCGCCCCAATTTGTGTCGCCCTTTCAGGGCTGGCTCGTTTTTTCACGCTTTCCCAGGGCGTTGCCCTGGGCTGGCTTGTCGTCGCACCTTTGGTGCTGCAAAGCGGCGTTCGGGTTTAATCACACCCAAGAGCTCAGGCTACTTTTCGAGGGCGCGCTGTTTCTCGCGCTCGGCGGCGTAGAGGCGGGCGTAAGTGAGGCGGGGTTTTACGGCTTTGCCAAAGGGGGAGGCGGGCACGGTGATGCCGAGTTTTTCCAGGGCGAAGACGGCGGCGCCGCGGAGGGAGGCTTCCATTTCGTCGTTCGGGTGGATGGGCAGCCCGAGCACGTCGGCGAGCCGCTGCAGCGCGGTGGGCGAGCGCTGGATGCCGCCGCTGACGATGATCTTCGGCGCGGTTTTTTCCCCGGCCAGCACCAGCTCGGCAATCCGCGCGAGGCGGTGGTAGCTGGCCTCGGTGGTGGCCTGCAAAAGGTCGAGCGCCGAGGTGTGCTGGCGCAGTCCGTGGATCGCGCCGGTGGCGTCTTCGTCCCAAGTCGGGGCGCGCTCGGGATTCCAAAACGGCAGGACCACGAGGCCGTGGGCGGGCGCGGGACGTTTGGCCAGCTCGGCTTCCAGCGCGGCTTCGTCGGGGAGGCGCAGCTCGCGCAGGCACCAGGCGCGGAGGTTGCCGGCATTGCTGACCGCGCCGCCGACGAGGAAACGCCGCGCATCCACGCGGTAGCAAAACAGCCCGAGCGGGGCGCGCGCCTCGCCGTGCTCGCGCATCACGCGGAGCGCGGCGCTGGTGCCGACATTGATCGCGGCGAAGCCGGGGCTGGTGGCGCCGGAGCCGAGGTTGCTGGCCGCGCCGTCGCCGATGCCGGGGAACCACGGCACGCCTTTCAGCTCGGCAAATTGCGCGGCGAGCCGTCCGCCGACGGGCGTGGGATCGTCGCTCACCGGGCGCAGCAGCGCGGGGGAAACGCCGCACGCTTGCAGCAGCTCCGCGTCCCAAGCGAGCTTGGCGGGGTTGAAGAGCCCGGTGCCCGTGGCCATGCCGACGGCGCAGTTCGCCCCGCCGCCGAGCATCTGCTGGAGCCATTCCGCGGGCGAGAGCCACTGCTTCACCGCCGCGAATTTCCGCGCCTGGGTGCGCCGCAGCCAGCGCAGTTTCGCCGGCCAAAAGGACGCCCGCAGCATGCAGCCCGTGCGGGCGTGCGCGGCTTTTTCGGCAAACTCGGCGCGCAGCGCGGCGGCGTCCTCGCGGCAGCGCGCATCGGCCCAGGTGATGATGTTCGTGAGCGCGGCGCCTTTCGCATCGCACCCCACGAGGCTGTGCCAGAAACAGGAAACGCCGAGTCCTTCGATGCGCCGTCCGCGCAGCGCGGGGTCGGTGCGGTAGCGCTGGAGCGTCTGCTCCAGACAGCGCAGCACGGCGCTGAGTAGCGCGCCCGGCTCCAGCTCCGCCGCGCCGTCGGCGGTGGTGAGGAGCGGATAGGTGTGCTGCGCGGTGGTGCCCGCGAGGCGCTCGGCGCGCGTGTCGAAAAGCGCGGTGCGCGTGGAGGAGGTGCCGAGGTCGAGGGCGAGGATGAGGGAGGACATGGGGTTAAAAGTTTGCGCGTCTTCCCGATCCGTCATCCTGAGCGGAGCGGAGGCGGAAAGGCGGGCGCAGCGCAGTCGAAGGACCTCTAAC
>JAYWEB010000469.1:0-2676 GCA_043779575.1 Chthoniobacter sp.
CCCCCTCGCAGAACGCCTCATGGAACGCATCGCACAGTCGCGTTTCTTCACCTTCTCGCTGCTCCTCCACATCGTCATCGTCGTTCTCGCCGGCGGCGCTGTGCTGATTCATCGCACAAAACCGGCGGAGGATTTTGCGCCTCCCGGCGAGCTGGTGAAGATGGATGAGCAGACGACGGAGAAGCAACACATCGCTCCGATTGAGCCGGAACAGAATTCACCAACGAACCTGGAGCCGATCGCGCCGGTGCCAACACAAACCCCGATCACTGCAAACATTCCGGGAACGCAGACCAAACTCGATCTCGCCTTGGGCACGATCAAGATTCCCGAAGGCCTCGGACATCTTGATACCGCGGCACCACGCGCTCCGACTCACACGATTCCCATTGCCATCGCAGGACGCTTCGGGGGAATCGCACGAAAGGAAGCCGCGATGAAAACCGGCGGCACGGAAAAGAGCGAGAAGGCGGTGCAGGCGGGGTTGCGCTGGCTCAAGAATCATCAGAATCCGGATGGGTCGTGGAGCGATGAATTCCAACCGGGGATGACCGGACTCGCGCTGCTCGCCTTTCTGGGTCACGGCGAACTGCCCGAGTCGCCCGACTTCGGCCCGACGGTGAAGCGGACCCTCGACTGGTTGCTCGCGCGCGGCACGGAATTCGACGGACGCATGTCGCTCACCAAGGACGGATTTGGCGGCAATACCGGCGTCTATGAGCACGCCATCCTCACCTACGCGATGGGTGAATACTATTCGATGACCCACGACGAACGCTTCGAGCCCGTGGTGAAACAAGCCGTCTCCTACATCGTGAACGGGCAGAATCCAGCCGGCGGGTGGGATTACGGATACGCGAAAGGCCCGCGCAACGACCTATCGGTCGCAGGCTGGCAAATCCAGGCGCTGAAAGCCGCGCACCTTACCGGACTCGGCATCGCGGGCGTCGATGAAGCTCTCGATAAGGCGATGCCTTTTCTGAAAAAGTGGCAGGGCAACGAAGGCGGCTTTGGCTACGACCATCCGGAAAACCGGGCAAGCCTCACCGGTGTCGGCGTTCTCTGCACCTATTTCTGGAAGGAATCGAAGGACCGCACGGTGAAGGAAGGCATCGACTTTCTACTCGGCAAGGCCGACGTGAAATACAAGAGCGACAAGGCGGATCTCTACGCTTGGTACTATGACACGCAGGCATGTCTGATGTTCGGCGGCGGAGCATGGACAAAATGGAGAGGGATGTTTCAAGAAGAGATCGGAAACAATCAAAGCACCGACGGAAGCTGGCCACCGACCGGCGGCGGCGTGGGCGGTCTTCAAGGGATGCCAGCCGGCACCGGCCCGATTTACCGCACGACCCTGTGCGTGCTGATGCTCGAATCGTTCTACCGTTACGCGCCAATCAACAAGTAGCCGCGCGCATTGGAGGATTGTCCGGGCGGGGAAGTTTGCTATCTAGCAAACTGCAATGCTGCGCATCCTCCTGACCTGCATCGTCCCGGTCGCAACGCTGTCCGCGTTCGGCGAGGTCGCGCCCGATGGAGTGGATTTTTTTGAAAAGAAGATCGCGCCCATTTTCAAGGAGCACTGCTTCAAATGCCACAGTCACTCCGCAGACAAGATCAAAGGCGGGCTCGTGCTCGATTCCGCGGACGGCGCATTCACCGGCGGCGACACCGGCCCCGCGGTCGTCCCCGGCGACATCGCGAAGAGCCCGCTCATCACTGCCGTCAGTTACAAAGACGAAGATCTCCAAATGCCGCCGAAAGGCAGGAAGCTCTCAGACGAGCAGATCGCACTGCTCACCGACTGGGTGAAGATGGGGGCGCCGTGGCCGAAGGCGGCGAACGCACAGAAAATGACCGTGCGCGCGAAGGGGAAGATCACGGACGAGGAACGGAAGTGGTGGGCCTTTCAACCGATGGCGAAGCCGGTGCCACCGACAGTCGATGATCGCGGCTGGTGCGTGAACGAGATCGACCGTTTCATTTTGAAAAAGCTCTCCGAAAACAATCTGACACCCGCTCCCGCGGCAAAGCCCGAACAACTCGCGCGGCGCATCTACTTCGATCTCACCGGCCTCCCGCCAACGCCCGAGGAAAGCGCGGCCTCCACCCATGAGTCCCATGAGTCCCATGAAAGGTTGGTGGACCGCCTCCTCGGCAGCCCGCGCTATGGCGAACGCTGGGCGCGGCACTGGCTCGACCTCGTGCGTTACGCCGAGAGCGACGGATTCAAAGCCGACGACTATCGCCCGCACGCCTGGCATTACCGCGATTACGTCATCGCCGCTTTCAACAACGACAAACCGTACGATCGCTTCGTGCAGGAGCAGCTCGCGGGCGACGAGCTTTTTCCCGGCGATCCGGAAGCGCGCAACGGCACCGCCTTTCTCCGCCACTGGATTTACGAATACAACAACCGCGATGTCGCGACGCAGTGGACGAACATCCTCAACGACCTGACCGATGTGACCGCCGATGTCTTCCTCGGCCTCGGCGTGCAATGCGCGCGCTGTCACGATCACAAATTCGATCCCATTCTCCAAAAGGATTACTACCGCCTGCAGGCATTCTTCGCGCCCATCCGGCCGCGCGACGATCTGCTGCTCGCCACGCCGCAGGAGGAGGCGGCGTATCGGGAAAGGCTGAAGACGTGGGAGGAAAAAACCGCGGACA
>JAYWEB010000470.1:0-6630 GCA_043779575.1 Chthoniobacter sp.
GACCTCGACACGCTCGTCGAGTTCAAGACCGACGCGATCTTCCTCGAACGCACGCTCACGCTGCACCAGGAGAAGGGCGAAGTTTTTTCCACCGCCGTCACCCTGCCCGCGGGCGAGGAAGTGTTCGGCGTGCGCAGCGGCGATGACTCCGATCCGGACTGGCGGATAGAGGCCGGCAAGCTGCGCCTGCGCTGGGGCGATGCGGGCGGGAAGAGTGCGGAGCGTGTGTTCAAAATCCGCACGCGGATCGAGCCGGATAAATGGACGCAGCTTGGCGCGGACGGCATCGCGTTCACGCTCGGCGACGCGCAGATCGACGGCGCGGAAAAGATCACCGGCTACATCGCGCTCAAGGCCGACGGCGCGTTCCGGCTGGAGGCCGAGGCGTCGGAAACGCTGGAGCGGCGCGACGGGCGGACCACGCCGGTGCAGGGCGATTACGCGTGGTTCCGGCGCGCGGATTTCACGCTGAAGGTGAAGGTGGCGAAGCGTCCGGGCGAAGTGCTGGCCGCGCTCACCGGCTACGCGCTGCCGCTGGAGGGCGTGCTCGATTTGCACGCGCAGATGAATTTCCAGTTTCTGTATTCCGGCGCGCGGTCGGTGCGGATTCGCGTGCCGAAAGACCTCGCGGCGAACTTTTATTTCGACGGCCCACAGATCGCGGAACGCAATCGCGCAGACGACATCTGGACGATCGTTTTCCAAAAGGAACTGACCGGCGGCTACGCGCTGAAGATCACCGCGCAGGTGCCGGTGGCGAAAAGTAGCGCAGGCGTCCCGCCGGCGGTTGGGGACGATCACCGGCGGGACGCCGATGCCACTTTCACCGTGGCCGTGCCGGTCATCGCGCCGCTCGACACGGTGCGCGCGAGCGGCGTCTGGGCGGTGGAGGCGAACACGGAAACGGAGATCACCTTCGACGCCAAAGGCATGAACGAACTCGACTCGCTGCTCGCGCCGCGCTTGGCGGACTACCAGCCGCGGCATCGCGTCATTGGCGTCTTCGCGTGGCTCGGGGCGGATTATGCGCTGGCGCTCTCCGGCGTGCGGCACGCGCCGGCGGCGGTGCTGACGAGCGTGGTCGATCAGCTCACGCTCGAAACCGTCGTCTCCACGAGCGGCGTGGAGCGCAACCAGGCGACGTTCCAAATCCGCACCGCCGGGGCGCAATACCTCGACGTGCAGCTCCCGGAAAAATCGCGGCTGCTCTCGCTCACGGTCGATGGCGGACTCGTCAAACCCGTCGGCGACCGCGCCGACCGGGTGCGCGTGCAGCTTCCCGCGAAACGCGACGCCAACCGCGCGCTCGCCGTCGCGGTGCTTTACGAAATTCCGACCGTCGAATGGCGCGGCACCGGCGCCTATGCCGCGCGCGGCCCGCAGCTCGCGAAAGACATCCCGATCCTGCGCAGCCAGTGGCGGCTGTATCTGCCAGATGGGTTTGAATACACGGGCGTGGAGAGCAATTTGCGCGTCGAAGACCGGGGCGCGGATGCGCCGCTGGTCGCTTTGTTGTTCGACGGCCTCACTTCGTTTGTCCCGGTGTATGCAAAGACGCTGGCGAAAGCCCCTCGTGCGCAACCAATGGCAGATAGTTCGGACATGGAAACGGCGGACCAACCGGCACCGGCAAGCGCGCCAGCGCCGGCGTTGTTGGCGGCGGTTCGGCGAAAGCTCGAACGGATCATCATTCCGCAACTGATTTTCAAGGAGGCGACGATTCGGGAGGCGATGGATTATCTTTGTCAGAAATCGGTGGCACTCGATCAGGACGACCCGAAGACGGGGGTGAACATCGCGTTCAATCTGGACGGCGTGCCCGAGGATTCGCGCATCACGGTTTCGCTCTCGAATATTCCGCTCGGAGAGGCGCTGAAATATGTGGCGGGGCTGGCGAATTTGAAGCTCAAGGTGGAGCCGTATGCGGTTTCGCTCGTGCCGGCTTCGCAGAGCACGGATGTGCTGATTACCAGAGACTGGGCTGTTTCGCCGGATTTGATCCCACGCGAAACCGTCGGGCAACAAAGCGCCGATCGTGAGTCGGCACGCGACTGGTTGATGAGCAATGGCGTGGAATTCAAGGCCCAAGCCAGCGCGGTTTACATTGCGTCATCGCATCGGCTCATCGTGCGCGACACGCAGGACAAATTGGATCTGATTGATGCGATTATTCGAAACGCATCGGCTGCCGATCATCAAAAACTCACCGGCCTGCTGCCGATGAGGATCGAGCTGCCGAAGGTGGGGCGGGTGATGGTGCTGGAGGGGTTGAGCGCGGCGGAGCGGGTGGAGTTTCGGTATGACGACTGGTGGAGCCGGGCGCGGCGGCTGTGGCTGTGGTCTGTGGGCGGCGGGTTACTGTGCTGGTTCATCGCGCAGGAAAGGCCGTGGTGGCGGACGTGCTGGGCGGTGCTGGCGCTGACGTTCTTCCCGCTGGTGGTGACGGTCTCCGCGATGGCGGTGTGCAACGCGCTGCTTGCGGGGTGGCTGGTGTCGGTGGGGTTGCAGCGGGTCGCGGCGCGGCTGGTTTTTGCGCCGGGGAAGAGGGAGGTGGCGGCGTGAAAAAAGTGAACAACGAACATCGAACGGGGGACGCCGAACGCCGAATTGGGGATGGGCGCGGCGCGCAGGTTCCGGGGAGCACGCGCGTCCCGCGTGTTGGTTTTGGCGTCCCGCCAAAACGCACTTCCGGCGACGTGCAATCACGGGGCGGGAGATTTTCGGTTTTCGGGAGTCTGTGGAAGTTCGTCGCGGCGGGACGCCGCGACCAACACGCGGGACGCGTGTGCTCCCCGGAGTTCGTGGCGCTCGCGCTCTGGATATTTGTGGCGCTCGGAATGTGCGGCAGCGCTTTAGCCAAAGGCGCGGAACGGGAGCGGCGGAGCGAGACGGTCATCGTGCCGTATGATGCGACGAAGCCGGTCGCGGGGCAGAAGCCGGATCAGTTTTACCTGCCATACGAGCATTTCCTCCAGCTCTGGGAGGCGGCGAAACAGAACCGCGCAGGCGCGCAGGCGGTGCCGGCGGCGGTGCCGTTTGCGCTGAGCGCGGCGCGGTATGAGGGCGTGGTGGGCGAGCGGTCGGTGGCCTTCACGGGGAAGCTGGATGTGACGACTTACAACGACGCGTGGGTGAAGGTGCCGCTGGCTTTCAAGGACGTGCAGCTCGGCGCGCTGAAGATCGACGGCGTGGTGGCGGCGTTCGATGGCGCGGCAATCATCGTGGAAAAACCGGGGCGGCATACGGTCGAGGTGGCGTTTGAAATTCCGTTGGGGCGCGGGGCGAAGGCGTTTGCCTTTGGCGTGCCGCGCACGGGCGCGACGCTGGTGACGCTGACGCTGCGCGATCCGCGAATGCGCGCGGTGATCGCGCCGGGCAGCGGGACGGTCGAGCGGATGGCGGATGGCGCGAAGATCGTGACGGCGGCGGTGGGCGCGGCGGACGCAGTGCAGGTGACGCTGGAGAGCGGGGATGAAGTGACGCGCGTGACCGAGCCGGCGGTGGCGAACTTCGGCCCGTGGGTGACGGTGACGCCGACGCTGGAGACGACGCGCGCGGCTTACACGTTCTCGTTTCCGAAGGCGCGGCAGGATCGGTTCACGGTCTATTTTGAAAACGGGCTGACGCTGACCGGGCTGGAGGCGCGCGATGTGAAATCGTGGAGGCTGACGGCGGGCGCGGAGCGGCAGGCGCTGGAGGTCGTGCTGAACGAGGCGGCGCGGGACGAGTATGCCTTTTCCATCACCTGCGAGCGGCCGATGCCGAAGCTGCCTGCGGATGTGCGCGCGCCGGTTTTCTCGGCGGCGGCGAAGCGGCTGGAAGGCGGCATCGCGCTGTTCGCGGGCGCGGGCGTGGAGTTGGTGGCGAAGCCGGCGGCGAGCTTGCGGCAGGCGCCGCTGACGCCACCATCGGATGCTTGGGGCCGGCTGGTCGCGGCCTACGATGGGACGGGCGCGCTGGCGTATCGCGCGGCGCTGGCGGAGGTGCGGCGGGAGGCGCGGGTGGATTACGCGTATCAGGTGAACCGGCGGAAGATCGAGCTGATCGCGTCGCTCCAGCTCTTCGCGAAGGGCGACGAGCTGCGCGCGATGACGCTGAGCGTGCCGGCGCAATTCGAGGTCCAGGCGGTGCAGAGCGAGCGGCTGCAGGACTGGTGGCGCGAGGGCGACGCGCTGCATCTGCGCTTCCGCGGCGCGACGCCGGAGATGACGCCGCTGGTGGTGTATCTCGTGCGGCAATACGCCGCCGCGCCGACGGAACTCGAGGTGCGTCCGCTGACGCTCGACGGTTTCAAAAAGGTGAGCGGCGAGGCGGTGATCGCGGCGCACAAGGGCGTGGAGGTGAAGATGAAACTTGCGGACGGGACGGAGATCGCGCCGGAAAAGGCGGCGACGGATTTCCAAATCCTGCCGCCGCTGGAGCGCAAGCGCGGGTTCACGTTCAAGGACCAGAAATTCGCCGCGCAGGTGGCGCTCGCCGCTTTGCCCGCGAAGACAAACGCGCTCTGGGTGATGAACGCGCAGGCGCACGAGGGCTGGGTGGAGGTGAGCATCCACGCGCGGCTGACGCTGCGGCAGGGGAGCATGGACCGCGCGTCCTTTTCTTTGCCAGCGGGCGTTCCCGAGGCGCGGGTGACGGGCGGCGAGGTGCGCGAGACGCGCTCGCGGGTGGAGGGCGACCGGCGCATCTACGAGGTGCAGTTTCAAAACGACGTGTATGAGTCGGTCGAGTTCACGGCGGATATGGAGCTGCCGAATCCGGGCGAGGTGGCGCTGCCGGCGGTGACGTTCCCCGGCGCGCAGATGACGAGCGGATTTGTCCTCACGGACAATGCGTCGGAGTTCGAGATGAAGCTGAAGACGAGCGGCACCGATCCCGCGCCGGTGAGCGAGATTCCGTTTCTGCCGGAGCTGTCGAAGGCGGCGGGCATCTATCGCGTGCAGCCGGACTGGAAGGTGACGGTGGGCCTCGAACGGCTGGAGAAAGCGGCGACGCGCGCGGCCTTTGTGGCGTGGGCGGAGATGACCACGGCGCTGCGGCGCGACGGCACGGAATGGCATCGCGCGACCTACCGGCTGCAGAACCGCTCGCTGCAATTCCTGCCCGTGCGGCTACCCGCGGGCGCGGAGCTGATGAGCGTGCGCGTGGCCGGCCAAAGCGTGCGCGCGGATGCGGGGAAAGTGAACGGCAAGGACGCGATCCTCGTGCCGCTGATCAAGACGAAGCCGGGCGATCTTTCGTATGATGTGGAGTTGGTCTATCGGCTCAAAGGCGCGGAACTCGGCTGGCGGGAGAGGCAGGATTTCCGCGACCCGGAGCTGCCCGGCATCACCGTCGAGCGCACGCTCTGGAACGTGTGGCTGCCCGATGACCGCAAGCTGGCGAAGTCCGATGGGAACATGGAGGCGGTGCTGGGGGACTTGAACAAGACGGAGAAAATCGAGAGCAAGATGCAGGAGCTGAAGTCGCTCGTTTCGATTCTGAGTTCGGAGAAAGTGAGCTATGCCACGCGAGAGAATGCGAAGCGGAACTGGGGCAAGCTGAAAACCGAAATCGAGGCGGAGAATCGCGACGACAACTTTGCCGAGACGAACAGCTACTTCCGCCGCGATGCGGGGGAGAAGCCGAAGCCGACGCCCGCGGAGGACAGCGTGGGGAAGAAGGGTCTCGCGCAGCAGGGCTATTATGTGGCGGGCAAACGCCAGGCGTTGAAGGAGGAACTGGGGCGCGAGGCGGCGAAGTTTGCGCAGTTGGAAAAAACGGGATCGGGGAACCTGACGCTGAACAACGCGAGCGCGTACCGCGGGAACACGACCATCAACGCGGGCACGCTGAACCAGAGCGACCAGAACACGTCTGACAGCACGGTGACCGCGAACCAGCCGGGACAGGTCTGGGGACCGAACGGCGGCTACATCGCACAAAAACCGGCGGCGACGCCGGCGCCGGACAATGTTTCGACCGGCAACCTCGCGGACTCCAACAGCGTCTATTTGAACGACAACATCGTCCTCCAGCAGAAGTTTGCGCCGAAGGCGGCGACCGAGGGAAAAAGCGGTGGCAAGGGCGAGGGGAAGCCGGGCTCCGAGACGGCGGAGACGAAAGACCAAGTGGATCGCCAGGACGAGAAAGGTGACAAACAGCAGGCGGACACGGTCTTCAATACGGCGCGCGGCAACACGGCGCGTTTCAAAGGACAGCAGCAGGCGCAGACGCCGCAGCAACTGCCGGGGGAAATGCAACAGCAGTTGCAGTTGAACAACGCGGCTCCCTCTGACCTCGGAAGATTGGAGGTCCAGCCCAATGCGCCGGCGGGGCCGGGCGGAGGGCTCGGCAACACGGCGCCGAATCCGGCGGTGAACGCGGGGGCGCTCGTAACCAATGCCGTCTCGCCCGAGGACGAAGCGCAGCGGATGCAGACGACGGGCCGCATCTCGCTGGCGGTGGATTTTCCGACCGAAGGCCAGGTGCTCCATTTCAAAAAAGTGAAAGCCAGCGCCCACCTCGAACTCACCACCAGCACGCCGGAGACATGGGTGCGGTGGAAGTTTCTGGCGCTCGCGCTGGTGCTGGCCGGTGGGTTGCTGGCGATGACGCGCTTTTTCGAAAAACGTCGTCGTGCCCAACGGG
>JAYWEB010000471.1:0-2672 GCA_043779575.1 Chthoniobacter sp.
GATCGCCGAAGCGGTAGGCACCGACACTGCGCCCGTCCGTTCCAGTTGTGCGGAACATCTCCATCGGGATACCGTTTTCCTTGACGTCCCGAATAGCGCGCGGCGGGTGATTATAACCATAAGTATCTTTGAGTTCCTGAGAGGTAATGAAGCCATTCTTCAACACATGATTAATCACCGTGCGGGCACGCTTGGCAGTGATAGCCTTGCACTTGGTTACGAAATCCTTGGGTAGGTCCTTCTCTTTCTTCATCAAATTAAAAGGGGCTGAACTGCTCTGTTCGCGGTATTGCCTTCCAGTCTCTCTATCAGCGGCGCTGACAGATAAAGGCTCTCATATGTAATATCGGCGCGGCCCAAAAGGGTAGCTTGACTGGATCTGCCAGCTTCCAGTTCGATCAGGTTCAAATCGAGGTCATCCGGGAGAGGATCCCCATAAGTCTTATCGCCGGTCCTTCCGTCGTAGCTTACGATGTAAGACAAGTCGCGGCCATTCATTTCCCGAAGGGCATCTACGAAATGGTCGTAGGCGAGGGTGGATGAATAGCGGCTGTCCCGATCTTTGCAGACACCCTGGTAAGGGGGGTCCATGTAGATCACGTCTTTCGCCTTGGCGGTCAGGCAAAGCTCCGCATAGTCCATGCAGCACACGCTGGACTTTCCCTTCAGCAGAGCCGACGTGGCCAACAGGTTCCCGCGCATCGTGGAGGGAATCATCCCTTTCCGGCGAGGGTCGGCCGCCTGGTTGAATTCACCTTTCTGATTGTAACGGATGGCAGCTTTGCAGCAGCGGGCGAGAAGGAAAAGAAATTGATCGGGCTGGTGCGTCCTGTTGAACTCCGTTCGGACTTCCTTGAAGTAGTCGTTTTCCATTCCATGTTGTTCGTGCCAGATTCTCGCATACCGTTTTGCAAGGCTCTCCGGGTCATCAATGATCTCGCTCCAGAGATTCGCCAGGGGTTTGTTGATGTCATTTATCACGAAGCGTTTTGCGAGTTTGCGAGCCGCAGTGGAAATAGACATGGCTGCGGACCCGGCAAAGGGTTCGATGAACGTGGCGCAATCATTCGGCACATAAGGCAGGATCATCGCAGCCAACGCGCGCTTGCTTCCTTGGTATGGGAACGGCTGCGGAACTTTCATTTTTAGCAGGCTAGCTGCGGCGGTGATGTGCATAAAGCTCTGAGTAAGTCCGAGCGATGGGAATCCAAGCTCACTCGATGATTTATCATCCTCGTTCCGATGTCGAGGACTTGGCAACGCCGTTTTTTGCGTGAGAAATGGAGCGGAGCAACATCGCCTGCCGCAGGGTGGCCGTGGCAACGGCCAGCAACCTGAGCTTCGCGGTGGGGGCGGGGACTTGCCCGGAGCCCGTGCAGAGGCGCGTGAACCCGGCCACCCCACGCCGCGCCCGCATGGGCGTCACGATGCCTTCCGCCTATCAACGAGCGCAAATCCGAGCCGGCGCTGCCGGCGGACGCAGCGATTTGCCCGCAGGTGGGGAAGAATTGTCGCCGCCAGAGGTTTTGGAGCCGAATCGAAGGCTCACGCAGTCTTTTTGGACGTGTTGGGGCCGTTTGCGGGCGAAAATTACCGGCTGCGACCGCGAATGCGAGAGAGGGATCAGTCTGTGAAACCTGCTCATTGTTACCATCCTTCTGCCAGATTTTCCACACACCACCAAGAGGCTCACCCCGCCAGCGCCGCATCAATCATCGCGCGGCGCTCGGTGGGCTGGGTCCAGCGCCATTGGTGCTCGGGGTCGAGCGCGGCGATGGGGTCGAAGTAGAGGAACTGCCGGCCGGGTTTGACGCTCGGGCTTTCAAAGACGCTGATGCCGGTCGCCCGGTCGTAGCGCTCGGCGCTGTGGACGTCGCGTTTGCCGCCGCCGCCGGGGGTGTCGAGGACGAAGGCGGGCGTGTTGAAGCCGGCGGTGGCGCCGCGGACGTGCTTCTCGATCTGCTGCGCGGTGGCGAGCGGGGTGCGGAGGTCCTCCACGCCGGGGACCATGTCATGCACATAGACGTAGTAGGCGTGGATGTTCACGTAGCTGAGGCGGCGGACGAGCTGCGTCATGGTGGCGGCGGCGTCATTGACGGTGCGCTGGAGGACGCCCTGGCTGCGGACGTGGATGCCGCGCTCGGTGAGCAGATTCATGGCGTCGCGCGTGATCGCGGTGATCTCGTTCGGGTGATTGAAATGGGTGTGGACGACCACGTCTTTGTGCAAGCGCCGGCCCAGCTCGACGACGCGGGTGAGCGCGTCGGTCCAGGCGTGGTCGCTGAGGATTTTCTGCGGCTGCACGCACAGCCCTTTGGTGGCGTAGCGGATGCGGCGGATGTTCGGCATTTGCAAAAGGCGCTCGCCGATGAGCTGGAGATGCCCGGCGCTGAGGTTGTAGCTGTCGCCGCCGGAGATGACGATGTCCTCGAGGTCGGGCTGGCTGGCGATGTAGGCGAAGGCCGCCTCCCAGCGCGCGAGGTTGGCGCTGAGCTTCATTTTTTCCACGGCGTCGGTGTCGCTGCCGACGGCGTAGCTGCGGGTGCAAAAGCGGCAATAGACGGGGCAGGAATCCTGCGGGAGAAAGAGCGCCTTGTCGCGGTAGCGATGGGTCAGGCCGGGGACGGGCGAGTCTTCGCGCTCGTTGAGCGAGTCGTAGCGCAGCATCGGGT
>JAYWEB010000472.1:0-6620 GCA_043779575.1 Chthoniobacter sp.
CCGAGCCGGTGCCCCCGGCGGCCCCGGCCCGGCCCGCCGCGCCGAAGCCCGCGCCGCTCGCGCCAGCGCCACCCAAACCCGCCGGCGTGGTGGCCCCGCCCAAGCCGATGACCGTGCCGGATTCCGCCGAACCGGGGACGATCCGCATCACCCCGAGCGGCACCCCGCGGTCGGCGGAGCAACTCCAGATCGACCTGGCCAATGGCTATTACGCCAAGAAGATGTTCGATCTGGCCGCGCCGGAGTACGAGAAATTCCTCGCCGTTTACGCGAACTCCGAGGTGCGGCCCGAGGCCCTCTTTCGCCTCGGCGAATCCTACCGCCGCAACGGCACCGCAAACGCCGCCCGCAACGCCTACGAGACGCTGCTCTCGCAGTTCCAGAACGGCGAATTCATCGGCCCCGCCGCCTACCGGCTCGGGGAAATATACTACGCGGAAAAGCAATACCGCGAAGCGCTCAACCTCTACCGCAAAGCCGCCGTGCGGTTGAAAGATCCCGCCGTCGCGAACTCCGCGAAGTTTTTCACCGGTCGCGCGCTGGAAGCGCTCGGCCAGAAGCTCGACGCCCGCATCGCCTACGAGGATCTCGCCTCGACCGTCGAAAACAATCCCTTTCAGGATGCGAGCCGCCTCTCCGCCGCGCTCCTGCTGAAAGAGGGCGGCCGCACCGCCGACGCCGTCAAACAGATGCAGGTTCTCGCCGTCAAAGCGGAGAACCCCGACTTGAAACTCGAAGCCACCGTCCGCCTCGGCCTGTGGTCGCTCGAAACCGAACCGCCGCAACCCGCGCAGGCCGAAACCGCCTTTAAGAAAGCCCTCACCATGCCCGGCCCGGCGCGCTGGAAAGAGATCGCGCAAGTCGGGGTGCTGCGCATCGCGTTCGACGGCGGCAAATACCAGCAGGTCGTGGACAGCTTCAACCAGCCGGGCGCGCAGTATTCCGCGGACGCCCGCCCCGAGCTGACGCTGCTCGTGGCCAACTCCCTGCGCCAGCTCGGCAAGACCGCCGACGCGATGAAATTCTACGAGCAGGTCATCCGGGATTTCGCCAACTCCGTGTATGCGAAAGAGGCGCAATACGTGCGCCTGAAGATGCTCTACACCGCCGGCGACGACCAAATCGTGCCCGCCATCGACCAGTATCTCGCCGCCAATCCCGAGGCGGAAAAGCGCGACCAGCTCATGCTGATGAAGGGCGAGATCTTTTTCAAAAAGAAGGACTACGCCAACGCCGCGCCCATCTACTCCTCGGTCGAGCTTTCGCGCCAACTGTCCGGCAACCTGAAAGCGGAGGCGCTCTTCAAACTCGGCTGGTGCCAGATGGAGTTGAAAGCCGTCGATCAGGCCACGAAAGCCTTCACCGCATTCATCGACGGCTACCCCACGCACAAGCTCATCCCGGGCGCCATGATCCAGCGGGCGCTCGGCTGGCAGTCGCAGAAAAATCTCGGCGCCGCGCTCGCCGACTACAACGACATCATCAAGAAATTTCCGCAGGCCAAAGAGCGCGAAATGGCGCTGCACCAAAAGGGGCTCATCCTCGGCATGCAGGGCGACAACCCGGCGATGGCCGAGACTTTCAAACTCCTCCTCACCGACTACCCGAAAACCGCCGCGCGGGGGCAGGCCGTTTACTGGCTCGGCTGGGCGGCCTTCGAGGCCAAGACCTACAAGGACGCCGTGCCGTATCTCGACGAGGCGCGGAAGTCCGACAACGAGCAGTTCGGCGAGAAAGCAAGCATCCGGCTCCTGCTCTCGCACTACTACCTCGAGGACAAAGTGGCCACCGCGCGCGAAGTCGATTTTTACGCCAAAGAAGGCAAGACCAAGGTGCCCGCGGAAATCCTCCGCTGGCTCGGCACGGAGCTGAGCAAGGGCAGCGCCTTTGAGTCCGCGGAGAAATATCTGCTCCTGCTCACGCCCCGCGAGGAGGTCACGCCCGAAGATTTCCTCCTGCTCGGCCGCAGCCGGCACGCGCTGGAAAAATACCAGGAGGCGAGTGAATCCATCGAAGCGTATCTCAAGAACGTGAAGCTCCCGAAGCAGCGCGCCGAGGGTCTGCTCGCGCTCACCAAATCGCAGATCGCGCTCAAGGAGTTCGACGCCGCGCAGAAGTCCGTGGACGAAGTGACCAGGCTGCAACCCGAAGGCGATCTCAACGCCGAAGCCCGCATCAGCGCCGGCGACATCCAGATGGCGCGCGGCAAATCCGAGGAGGCGGCAAAACTCTACGAGGCGGTGCATCTCGTCGGCATCGATCATCAGGAAATCACGCCGCGCTCCTTGTCCAAAGCCATCCAGGCCTACCGCGCCGTCGGCAACGACGAGAAGGTCAAGAAGCTCCTCAACCTCCTCCAAAGCCGCTACCCGGAATACGTGCAGGGCAACAAGTCGCCGTAGCAGCCAGTTGAAAAACTCCAGTGCGACGGGCGACGGAGCACGGCGGGCTCGTGAAGAGCATCGGGGAGTGACAGGCGGCGGGTGCCCGGTGAAAAGTGTCGCCGTGAACGCTGTCGCCGCCGAATACCGCGAGCTGGAAACGCGCATCCTCGCCGCGCTGCGGGAGGATTTGCGCGAGGCGGAATTCGGCGCACTGGCGCTGGAGGCGCACGCTTTTCAAAAACGCTGGAACACGCCCTACGCGAATTTTTGCGCCACGCGCCCGGTCGCCACGCACTGGCGGGAGATCCCCGCGGTGCCGCAGAGCGCGTTCAAAACGGCGCGGCTCTCGGTCGCGCCGCCGGGGCTGATCGCGCGCACCTTTCGCACGAGCGGCACGACGGGCGAAGGCTGCGGCGAGCATCATTTCATCGACACGCGGCTGTATGACGCGGCGCTGCTCGCAGGGTGGGATCGGCTCGGGCGACGCCGCGCGGGCGCGGTGATTCTGCTCGCGCCGCAGAGCGCGGACGCGCCGCACTCTTCGCTCTCGCAGATGTTCAGCACGCTGGCGCGGGAGCGCTTCGGCGAGTTGGTTTTCCCGGTGGTGAACGGGCGCGGGGTGCTGGATGTGGGGCGCTTGCGCGCGGCCATGCAGGCATCATTTTCCGCGCACCGTCCGGTCGCGCTGCTCGGCACGGCGCTGGCGTTTCTCCACCTGAGCGAGGAACTCGGCGCGGCGTGTTTCAACCGGCGGCGCGGCACCTTCGCGCTCGAAACCGGCGGCTACAAAGGCAGCGGGCGCGAGGTGCCGAAGGCGGAGTTGTATCAGCGGATCGGCGGGCTCTTTGACCTGAAGCCCGCCGACATCCTCAACGAATACGGCATGACGGAACTCAGCTCGCAGTGCTACACGCGCGGGCTCGGCCAGCCGCACGAGGGGCCGCCGTGGCTGCGCGCGGTGGTCATCGATCCCGAGACGGGCGGCGAGGCAGCGGTGGGCGAAACGGGGGTGCTGCGGATTTTCGATCTCGCGAATCTCGGCTCGGTGCTGGCCGTGGAAACGCAGGATCTCGCGGTGCGGCGCGAGCGCGGTTTCGAGCTGCTCGGGCGCGACCCCGCGGCGCTCCCGCGCGGCTGCTCGCGCGCGGCGGATGAAAGGATGCGCGCGTGAGGACGCCGGGTGGCAGGCTGCCGGGGAGCGTGCGCGTCCCGCGTGCTGGTTGCGGCGTCCCGCCGAAACGAACTTCCCGCGGCGTGTGGAGTGATGGCGCGCGCCTCTCGCGTGCGACCCGTCGGGAAGTCCGCGAAAGCGCGACGCCTGCACCAGCACGCGGGACGCGCGCGACCCCCGGAAGCTCCGCATCGCGCCTCCCGACATGAACACCGCCACCCGCGCCCACCACCTCGCCGCCGCGGCGGCGCGCTTTCCCTTTCTCGGAAAGACGACGACCGACGACCTGCTCGCGCTGGTCCGCGCGGAGCTGGGGCACGCGGAGGCGCTGGACGATTTCGTCCCGTACGGTGGCCATTGCGCGCAGGCCGTGGCGGTGGCGACGATCCTCCACGTGGTCAGCGGCAACACGCCGGCGGCGGGGCTGCAAAGCCTGATCCGCGGGCTGCTGCTGGGCGCGCACAATCTGTGCAAGACTCCCTCGGCCGGCCTGCCGGAGCTCGCGGACTTTCGCGCGGCGCTGCCGGCGGCGCTGGCGGCGCGCGTGGAGCTCGCGGGCGAACTCCCCGCCGACTGGCTCGCCCGCGCCGAGGCGCTGATCGTCTTCGGCCACGACGCCACGATCGCGCATTTCCGCGGGCTCGCGCGACCGGGGCAGCGCTTCATCGCGCACGGGCACCGGCTCAGTTTTGGCGTGGTTTTCCACGATCCCGCTTTCGCCTCGGCACCGCTCGCGGCGCGCGATGCGTCGCTTTTCGATCAGCAGGGCTGCCTCTCGCCGCACGTTTTCTACGTAGCCGGCGACGCCCCCGGCTATGCGGCGCGGCTGGCCGGGGAGATGCGCGCGTTTCAAGAGCGGGAGCCGCGCGGAAAGATCGCGCTCGCCGCGGCCAACGCGATTCGCACGCGCCGCGAAGAACTCGCTTTCCGCACCGCGCAGGGCGAGCCGGTGGCGCTCTGGCAAAGCGATGCCTCGACGGCGTGGACGGTGGTCTTCGATGCGCGGCCCGGCTTTCCGCGCTCGCCGCTGAACCGCTTCATCTTCGTCAAACCGCTGCCCGCCGATCTCGCCGCGGAGCTGCGCGAAGTCCGCGCGCACTTGAGCTGCGCCGGCCTCTGGCCCGCCACGCTCGCCCAGGCCCGCACGCTCGCGCCGCTCGGCGTCTCGCGCCTTTGCCCGCTCGGGCAGATGCAAGCGCCGCCGTGGACGTGGCTCCAGGACGGCGCGCCCGCGCTCGCGCCGCTGGTCCGCTGGGTCGGTGCGGAGGGCGTGCGCGAGTAGAGAGTTGCAATTTCCGCGGGCGCTTTGCATTTTTCCCCGCATGTCGAAAGAAGACGCGATCAAGACGGAAGGCGTCGTCCAGGACGTTCTCCCCGGAACGATGTTCCGCGTGAAGCTGCCGAACGACACGCTGGTGCTCGCCCACATTTCGGGCAAAATGCGCAAGCACTTCATCCGCATCGTGCCGGGCGACAAAGTCGAGGTCGAGCTGTCGGCTTACGATTTGAGCAAGGCGCGGATCATTTTCCGCGAGCAATAAGCGCAGCGCAGCGCAGCCCGCCGATCCCTTTTCCAGAAACCAAAGCAACGCAGAAACCAACAACGCATCATGTCCGACGAAACGAATCCCAAACCCGCCGCGAGCAATCTCGAAAACGCCAAGGCGCACGCGAAGGACGCCATGGAGTCCACCAAAGCCCACCTCAAGGAAGCCGTGGGCGACACCAAAGAGCACCTGAAACACGCGGCCGACGATCTCCGCGCGGCGGCGGAAGCCAAGGCCCGCGAGCTGCGGGAGACGGCCACGGCGCGGACGGCGGAATTCCGCGGACGCGCCGAGCAAACCTACGGCGAAACGCGCGAGCGCGTGCGCACGCTGCAGGAAGATGGCGAGGCCTACATCCGCGAGAATCCGACGAAAGCGGTGCTGACCGCCGTGGCCGCGGGCTTCGTGCTCGGGCTGATGTTCCGCCGCTAGACCCGGCGCGATGCCCGACCCGACGACCGCAGAATTCCGCGCGACGGAGGCAGCCGGAATCTTCGGCCACCTCACCGCGCTCCTCTCCGCCAAGCTCGCGTATCTGCGCGCGCGGCTGGATCTCGCGGGGCTGGAAGGCCGGGAGGCCGCCGTGCATTACGGCGTCATCCTCGGCCTGGCGATCGGCGGGCTGATCGTGCTGGTCTTCGGTTACTTTTTCTTCGTCATCGCGCTGGTGTTTCTCCTCGCGCATCTGATCGGCGGGGCGACCGCGTGGATCTGGGTGACGCTCGGCGCGGCCGTGCTGCACTGCCTCGCGGCGGCGGTGCTGCTGCTGGTCGCGAAAGCGCGGCTCGGTGCGCCGATGTTTGCCGCCTCGCTCCATGAACTCAAACAAGACCAGGAATGGCTGAAGACCAACGCAAAGCCGAACTGACCGCCGAACTCGCCCGCGCCCGCGCCCGCGTCTCGGCGAATCTCGGCGCGCTCCGGCGGGATCTGGATTTTCCCGGACGGGTGAAAGGCGCGGTGATGAAACATCCGGCGACTTGGGTCGGCGGGGCGGCGCTCTTCGGCGTGCTGCTGGCCAAGCTGCCGGCGCGGCGGAAGAAGGGCAGCGTCACCGCCGACGGCAAACCCGCGAAGCTCGGTGCGGCGGGCAAGACCGGGCTGCTCCTCGGCGCGCTGAAAATCGCCTTCGACCTCTCCCGGCCCGCGCTCGCGAAATGGGCCGGCCAGCGCGTGGCCGACTACATGGACGGAGCGAAACCGGGCGGGCGTCCGCGACTATGAGCTACCCGCAAAACCTGCATCCATCAGCTTTGACCGCCGCCGGCCAAAGTTTTCTTTGCTTTTCACCCGCCCGCCGATAGCTGTCTCGCCGCTTTTCATGGAAGATCCCAATCCCCCACAAATCCCCCGCGTCGCTGTCCCCCGCGCAGTCGCGGTGCCGCGAGTCGTCGCCGTGCGCGCGGTGCCAGTGGCGGTTCCGGTTCCCCAAGCCGAACCGCTCGCCGTCGTGGAGGTGGTGGCGGAGGCGGCGGTCCACACGCTGGCGCACGTGGATGACTACCTGCGCGTCGCTCA
>JAYWEB010000473.1:0-6580 GCA_043779575.1 Chthoniobacter sp.
CAGCGCCACTCGGAAAGATGGGCCTGCGGCGCGGCTATCGCATGGCGCGCGGAGCGACGCCATCCACCAGGAAGAGTTTTTCCACAGGCTGCTACAGCGCCGCCGTGAGCTTCACGATCTCCGCGAAGTCCCGGGCCACGAGGCTGGCGCCGCCGACGAGCGCGCCGTCGATGTCGGGCTGCGACATCAGCTCGGCGGTGTTGGCGGGCTTCACGCTGCCGCCGTACTGGATGCGGACTTTTTCCGCGGTCGCGGCGTCGGACATTTCGGCGAGCACTTTGCGGATGAAAGCATGCGCGGCCTGCGCCTGCCCGGGCGAGGCGGTGCGGCCGGTGCCGATGGCCCAGACGGGTTCGTAGGCGAGGACGGTGTCGGTCAGCGTCTTCGCGTCGAGCCCGGCGAGGCTGCCGCGAAGCTGGGTTTCGAGGACTTGCTCGACCTTGTCCGCGTCGCGCTCGGCGAGGGTTTCGCCGATGCAGACGATGGGCTTGAGCGAGCCTTCGTGCGCGACCTTGGTTTTCCTGTTCACCGTTTCGTCGGTCTCGCCGAAAAGCGTGCGGCGCTCGCTGTGGCCGAGGATGACGTAGCGCGCGAACAGTTCGCGGATCATCGCGGCGCTGATCTCGCCGGTGAATGCGCCGCCCTTTTCCCAGTGCATGTTTTGCGCGCCGAGCTTCACGTTCTGGATGTTGTTCAGCCGCTCGGAAACGCGGGCCAGCGCGGTGAAAGGCGGGACGAGGACGATGTCCACGCGCTTCTCGTCGGCGACTTCGAGGAGGAAGGTGTCGAGGTAGGAATCGGACTCGTTAAGAGTCATGTTCATCTTCCAGTTGGCTGCGATGATTTTACGGCGCATGGCGGTGGGATTTTTTTAACGGAATTAACGGAATTTGACCAAATTAACGGAGTTGGGGAGGGGCAACGGGAGCGGCCAAAACAATTCCGTCATTCCGTCCCGCTGTTTTATCTGTCAGTCAGGGCCGTCACGCCGGGGAGGGCTTTGCCTTCCAGCAGTTCGAGGGATGCGCCGCCGCCGGTGGAGGCGTGGGTGACTTTGTCGATGACGCCGAATTTTTTCGCCGCCGTCGCGGTGTCGCCGCCGCCGACCACGCTGATCGCGCCGCCGGCCGTGGCTGCGGCGATGGCTTCGGACATGGCTTTGGTGCTGCCGGAAAATGCGTCGAACTCGAACACGCCGGGAGGGCCGTTCCAGACGATCGTCCTGGCGCGAGCGATGACTTCGGCGAAGAGCGCGCGGCTCGCGGGGCCGGAGTCGAGCCCTTCCCAGCCGGCCGGGATGCCTTCCTTGTCCGTCGCGGCTTTGGTGTTGGCGTCGGGCGCAAACTTGTCCGCGCAGATGAAATCCACGGGCAGATGAATCTTCACGCCCTTGGCCGCGGCCTTGGCGAAAAGCTCCGGCGCGATCTCCGCGCCCTTGGCGTCGAAGAGGCTGTTCCCGATCTCCATGCCTTCGAGCACCTTTTTGAAAGTGAAGGCCATGCCGCCGCCGATGATGATCTCGTCGGCCTTGTCGAGCAGGTTGTTGATGAGCGGGATTTTGTCCGCGATTTTCGCCCCGCCGAGGATGGCCAGCAGCGGGCGCGCGGGGTGGTCGAGCACGGCGGCGAAGGCTGCGAGTTCCTTCTCCATGAGGAAGCCCGCCGCCTTCACCGGCAGGTCCACGCCGACCACCGACGAGTGCGCGCGGTGCGCCGTGCCGAAGGCGTCGTGCACGTAGATGTCGCCGAGCTTGGTCAGGCTGGCGCGGAAGGCCGCGAGCTTCGCCGGGTCGGCGGATTCCTTGGTCCCGTCCGCGCGCTTCACCTGGCCCTCTTCTTCGAGGTGAAAGCGCAGGTTTTCCAGCAGGATGACCCCGCCCGGCTGGAGCCCGGCGCAGGCCGACTCGACCTCCGCGCCCACGCAGTCGCGGAGAAACTGCACCGGCTGGCCCAGCAACTCGGCCAGCTTCTCGGCCACCGGCTTCAGGCTGAGCTTTTCCACCCGCGCACCGTCCGGCCGCCCGAGATGGCTGGCCAGCACCACCGACCCGCCGTTTTCCAGGATGAACCGGATCGTCGGCAGCGCGGCGGCGATGCGCTGGGTGTTGGTGATTGCGCCGGTGGTCTTGTCCTGCGGGACGTTAAAATCGACGCGCACGAAGAGGCGTTTACCGGAGATGTTGACGTCGCGAAGAGAGAGTTTGGGCATGATGGGATGTGGTCGGGAAAAAGTGAGCGCGAGATGAAGCGCGGAGCCCGCAAACATGGCAAGCACGAATGATTTATTCCGCGCCGCAACGGACCGGAAAAATCGGGGGAATATTCCTTGTCGGCCACTGCGGATTTTGAAATCCTCCCGCCATTCCCTTCCCTCAGATCTCTGCTCCTATGAAACGTAACTTCCTCTTTACCATCGCGGCTGTCGCACTGACGGCCGGTTCGACCTTCGGCCAAGAGACTGCCGAATCTCCATCTCTCGGCGCAGCGACGCTCACCTACGGCAGCTCAAGCATGTACAACTCCTCCTCAACGGTGGTCAGCGCCGGAACGCTTTCGCTGTCCACCGGCGCATCGGCGTTCAACGCCTCCGCGGTGTCCAACGCCTCCGTGGTGTCCCTCGTCGGATCGGTGTCCACCGCCGGAACGCTTTTCTTGCTCAACCAAACCAACACGGAATCACCCGCCGTTTCGGGTGGCACACTAAGCATTCTCGACAGCACAATTGTCGGCAACACATCCCTCGGAAACACCTCCGGCACGCTCACCATCAACAGTTCGACCGCTTCTGAAGGGACTCTTGCCAGTCTCGGCAGTGCGTGGCGTTTTGGCAGCGTGAGCCAGACACTCAGCCCGTTGAGCTTGGGAACCGGATCGACGGTATTCTTCGGATCTTCAAGTCCGCTCATTGGGGCTCCGATCACCACCGCTTCCGATCTCGGGCAGACCATTCCCGAGCCGACGGGCAGCATGTTACTCGGCATTGGGGCTCTCGGTTTGTTTGGAAAACGGCGGCGCACGGCACGGCAGAAATAGCCGGGACGGGCTCCCAAGGGATTCGCCTCCTCCCTCACTTCGACTTGAGACGATCGTCAACCGGCTGACGGTGAACCGACAGGTGCCGAACGGACGACCTTTCCCGGAAACCCTGCAATTTCGACGCAGCCAGCAGGAGGCCAGCGGCGGCGCACAAAGTTCACTTGTCATCGGGGGGCCGCAGGCTAATGCTCCGCCCCTTTTTCCAACCCCTCCCGAGAGCCCATGCAACACTTTCTCTCCATCGAATCCGCCACCGTCGCCGAGCTGCGCGCCATCCTCGCGCTGGCGGCGGAGATGAAGGCGACGCGCGGCCGGCACGCCGCGCATCCGCTGCGCCACCAGTGCTGGGCGCTGCTTTTTTCCAAAAGCTCCACGCGCACCCGCGTGTCCTTCGAGGTGGGCATCCGCGAGCTGGGGGGCGATGTCCTTTTCCTCAATGCCAGCGAGATCCAGCTCGGGCGCGGCGAGCCGATCTCGGACACCGCGCGCGTGCTCGGGCGGATGCTGCACGGGGCGGTCATCCGCACTTTTGCGCAGAGCGATGTGGAGGATTTTGCGCGCTTCTCCGGCATCCCCACGATCAACGCGCTGACCGACGGCGAGCATCCGTGCCAGATCATGGCCGACCTCCAGACGATCCAGGAACGGCTCGGCGGTTCCGCGGGCAAGGTCGTCACATTTGTCGGCGACGGCGCGTGCAACATGCCCATCTCCTGGCTGTGGGCGGCGGCGAAGCTGGATTTCGAGCTGCGCATCGCCGCGCCGCGCGCTTTCCAGCCCGCGCGGGAGATCGTGGAGCGGGCCTTTCCCATCGTGAAAACACCCGCGTCCGCCGAGGGCGACGCGCTGGCCGTGTATGAAACCGGGCGCGGCGGGCGGCTGGTCATCACCGAGGATCTCGAAACCGCCGCGACCGGCGCGGACGTGCTCTACACCGATGTGTGGGTGAGCATGGGCAAGGAGGACGAAGCCGCGTATCGCGCCGCGCAGTTTGGCCGCTACCAGATCAATGCCGCCCTCGTGGAGCGCGCGCGGCCCGGCGCGCTCGTCATGCACTGCCTGCCCGCGTATCGCGGCAAAGAGATCAGCGAGGAGACGCTCGAAGCGCACGCCGACACCATTTTCACCCAGGCCGAAAACCGCCTCCACGCGCAAAAGGCCATCCTCAGCCTGCTCGCGCGCTAAAATTTGGGCTGAAGCCCAAGCCGCTTTCAGAAATACGCGGGCTCGTGGCCGGGCTTCCACTTGATGTTGCAGCCGATGCTCGGCTGCTGGTCCAGGCTCACCGGACTGCCCGCGAGCACGGCGTCGAGCGCGGCGCGAAGGTCGGCCCCGTCGGGTTGGCCGCGCCCAGGGCGGGAGCGGTCGAGCTGGCCGCGATAGACGAGGCGGCGGGCCGCATCGAAGAGGAAAAAATCCGGCGTGCAGGCGGCGGTGTAGGCTTGAGCGACGGCCTGCGTTTCGTCGTACAAAAACGGGAACATGAACCCGGCGGCGCGCGCCATCGCGGCGGTCGGCGCGGGCGCGTCCTGCGGGAAGTTCGCCACGTCATTGGCGGTGATGGCCACCAGCGCGACGCTCTGCCCGGCGTAGTCCCGCGCGAGCCGCGCCAGCTCCGCCTGCACATGGACGACGTACGGACAGTGGGCGCACAGGAACATCACGAGCAGCGCTTTTTTCTCCGCAAAATCCGCGCGCGAAACCGTGCGGCCACCGGCGACCTCGGGCAGCGAGAAGTCCGGCGCGGCGGTGCCGAGCGCGAGCATCGTGGAGGAGACGGCCATGAGGAAAATGACGGCGGTGGAATGACGCGAGTGGAAGCCGCCCCCGGACGAGCGAACGGCGCGGCTCAGTGCGTGGGCGCGAGCGGCGCGTCCCACGAATTGGAGCGCGGGGGTGGTTTCGGCACGCGACCGGAGAGCAGGGCGTCGGTCACGGCATACTTCCATTCGAGCGAGCCGACTTTGAACTGGCTGCGGTTGTTCCGGTGGCTGCGATAGTCCCGCTGGCCGAACCGGGCGGGTCCAGAATAACGGTCGCGCGTCTCGGCGGAGGCGTAATCGCCCCGATAGTATCCGGCCCGGGCGCTGCCGTAGGACCGATAGGAGGAGCGGGAGCCTTCGACCCAGCGGCCATTGGAGGCGTAGCCATTGCGGGAGCGGTAGGTCGGAGAGTCGTTACTGGAGTAGTCGTTGCGGGAGCGGTAGGTCCGATAGTCGCTTCTCGGGTAGTCGTTGCCGTAACGCTCGATCCGATAACCTTCGTTGCCGTAGTCCGTGCGGTCGCCTTCGCCAGCATAGGTCCGGCGGTAGGCGCGGTAGTCGCCGGTCGGGTAGTAGTCCCAGTCGAAGCCGCGCAAAACGTAGTAATCGACGATGGCGTACCACTCCTGGGTCGCGGGTTCGGCGCGGACATTGTTGGCGTAGCGGGTATCGACCCGGTTATCCACCCACCTCACCCATTCCGGGGAACCGACTTCGGGATGGTTCGTGGTGTAGCCGCGAATGGACTTGGAATCGTAATCCCGCACACAGCCCGAAGTAAGAAACGAGACGACCGTAAGGGCGCAAAGTGTGAGGATCGGGAGCGATTTTTTCATGGGGTGGCTCAGGAGAGCGCAGACCATTACCGCGCCCTTGGCGATTTGAATAGATCAAAAAATTTCCGGGGCTGTTTTTCATGCGCCCGCACCGCTCCGGCCAGGTCCGACCGGCCGCGGCACGACGGCATTGCCCCGGCGCTGGCTCGTCTCTAGCTTCGTCCGCTCGCATGCTTTTTCCGCTCCGTCTTCTGCCCAAGCCCGCCGTTTTCCTCGCGCTCGCCGCCCTGCTCGGCGTGGCCGCGTGCGAACGGAAGGAGCCGGTGGAGGCGCGCAAATTCCAACTGCTCGTGGAGGAAAACGCGCGCCTCGTGGACGCCATCGCGGTGCTCGCTGCCGCGCAGTCCGGCGTGAAATTCGCGGGCGGGAGTTTTTCCACCGAGGCCGCCCGCCAGCTCGCGGCGGAGAATGACCGGCTCCGCGCCATCCTCGCCGGCGGCGACCGCGCGCGCGCACTGGCGGCGAACAAAACCGTGCGCGAGGACATCGAGCGGCAGGTCGTGGCGATCCGCGGGCTCGAGTTCAAAACGCCCGTGGATTACCAGGTCCTCAACCGGAAGGAGATCAGACAGACGATGGCGGGCAAACTGGCCGAGGTGTACTCCGAGAGCGAGTTCAAGAACATGACCGAGGCCATGTCCGCCGTTGGCCTCCTGCCGGCGGGCTATCCGCTGCGCGAGAAATACATCGACCTCCTCGGCGAGCAGGTCGCCGCTTTCTACGACCAGCACACGCACAAGCTCTACATGTACGAGGACGCCTCGCTCGCCAACGCGCAGAACCGCGTGGTGCTCGCCCACGAACTCACGCACGCCTTGCAGGACCAGCATTTCGGCCTCAAGCGCCTCCCGCTCGAAATCAAAACCAACGACGACCGGGCCGTCGCCGCGAGCGCGCTGGTGGAAGGCGACGCCACCCTCGTGATGAGCGAGTTCATGCTCAAAAA
>JAYWEB010000474.1:0-6576 GCA_043779575.1 Chthoniobacter sp.
GCGCAGAATTCCGGCAAGCCCGAGATCCACGGCGGCTTCGCCCTCGCGCACTGGAACGGCTCGCGCGAAGTCGAGGAACGAATCAAGGACGACCTCAAAGTCACCATCCGCTGCATCCCCGCCGACGCGCCGGAGGAAGCCGGAAAGTGCATCCTCACCGGCGAGCCGAGCGCGCGCCGCGTGGTGTGGGCGAAGTCGTACTGAAAGCGCAATGCGTCCCGCTTGCCCGCGCGGCGCTCCGTTCTGAATGAACGCAGTTTTTTGATCTGATCCGCGACGGGTTTTTCTCCTTATTTGGCGCGCGGGTAGGCAGCGTCGTCTCCACTCACTTATGAAAACATTCTTTCTCACCGTCCTCGCCCTCATCACCGCCGGCCTCGTCACCGCCCGCGCGCAGGACGACGGCTCACTCCCCTTCCCCGTCAGCGTCGGCGGGCAGGCGGCGACTTACAAAAAGGGCGAGCCTTTTGCCAAACTGGCCAAGCCCGTGAAGAACGACGCGCCCCTCGAAGTCACCGCGAAGGCTGACAACATGATCATCATCAACGTCCACAAGACCGACGCAAAAGGCGCGCCCACGCCGGGCGCGCAGCCCGCGATCATCCTCCTCCAGGGCACGAACAAGGGCACGCTCGCCGGCACCATGGACAAACAGAAGCTGGCCGCAGGTGACTATCTGCTGAGCGTCGTGGCGGAGGGAAAAACCTCGTCGATCCTTTTCAAGATTGAGTAGCCGAAAACCAGCCCCACCAAAGCAAACGGGACCCTGCGCACGCGGCGCAGAGTCCCGAAGGATTGTTATTCTTTAAGAGCGGATTACGGCTTCGGCAGGACCACGGCGTCAATGACATGGATCACGCCGTTCGAGCCGACGATGTCCGTCTTCACGACCTTAGCTCCGTCCACCGTCACGGCGCCGTCTTTCACGACGATGTCGAGTTCACCGCCCTGCAAGGTCTTGACCTTGCCGGTATTCACATCGGCGGCCATGACTTTGCCAGCGACGACGTGGTAGGTGAGGATGTCCGCGAGCTTGGCTTTGTTCTCCGGCTTGAGGAGCGTATCCACGGTGCCCGCGGGCAGCTTGGCGAAGGCCGCATTTGTCGGCGCAAAGACGGTAAACGGACCAGTGCCGCTGAGGGTCTCGGCGAGACCGGCGGCTTTGACCGCGGCGACGAGCGTGGAGAAGTCCGCATTGCCGGCGGCAATGGCGACGACGGTTTGCGGGGCGGCATCAGCGGCTAGGGCACGATGCGTGAGCGGGCTGATGAGCAGCGTGGCGATGGCGAGCGTGAGGATCTTTTTCATTGGATTACTTATTTGTTGGATTGGATTGGTTTGGTTGCACTCACCCGGTCTTCGGGTGTGCAGTGCAAACGCTTTGCTCTCCTCCGTCGGGTGCTTCTTTATTTTGTTAAATAATGATGACCCATGCATCCGCGGACGCACGTCCGATGTGCGCTGCCCCGCTGGCTACTCGCCCCAATGCCACGCGGTAATGGCGTTCAACTCGCGGACGAAAAGCTCGCGCCCGCTGACCGCGAGATGCGCCCAGGTATCAGCCTTGGAAATTTTGCGCTCGTCGAGTTTCTCGAATTTTTCCGGCGTCGCCGCGAGCAGATAGAGCGTGCCGCGTTCATCGAGCGCGAGCAGGCGGTCGCCATTCGCGACGAGGCTCCAGTATTTGCCAAAGCTCTCGCCCGTGGTCCATCGCTCGGTGCCGCTGGCCACGTCGATGGCCATCGCGCGTTGGCTTTTGAGGTGGGTGTAGGCGGTGCCCTTCACCACGACTGGCGTGGTCATGTAGCCCTGCGACTTGTGCTCCCAGGCGCGCGCGACCGACCACTTGCCGCCGTTTTCCTGCACCCGCCAGCCGGTGGTCTTGCCGCCGTAGGTGCTGGTCAGCAGCAGGTCGCCGAGGACGGTCGGCGTGAGGATGTTCATCCCGCGAAAAGCCTCAATCGGCTGTTCCCACAAGACCGCGCCGTCTTTCGGATTCACGCCAGCGAGCTTCGCGCGCGTCTGCACCACGAGCTGTTTCTGGCCGCCCAGCGTCGCGAGGATTGGCGAGGAAAACGCGCCGCCCATCATGCCGCCGCCGTCGTCGAGCGTCCGCCACGCGAGTTTGCCGGTGAGCTTGTCGAGACGGCAGAGGCCGTTGCCCGCCTGGACGTAAAGCGTGTCGCCATCGAGCAGCGGCGAGCAAACCGCGCCGAAGGAGGGCGCTTCCGTTTTGAGCTGCTGCGGAAAGTCGCAGCGCCAGCGCTCCTCGCCGCTCTTCACATCGAGGCAGACGAGCACATCGCGCATCCCGACCACGTAGAGCCGCTCGCCGTCGCAGGCCGGCGTGGCGCGAATCCAGTCGCCGTTCGACTTCGCGAAGAACGGCACGGAGAGCGCGCCTTCCCATTCGCGCCGCCACAGTTCCTTGCCCGTCTCGCGATCCAATGCGCGCACCCGCTCGCTCTTTTTGCCCACCGTCTCGGTCACGAAAACCCGTCCGCCGGAGACGATCGGGCCGGAGTAACTCGGATCGAGTTCGACGCGCCACATCTGCTTCAACGCGTCCTCTTTCAACGATACCGGCCAGGGTTTTTCGTGGATCACCCCGTCACGATTTGGCCCGCGCCATTGCGGCCAGTCCCCGGCCACGACCCAAGCTGGAGCGGCGATGAAAGCGACGGCGGTGAGGAGGGAGATGAAACGCATAAAGTGCTTACGAGGCTGAGCGGCGCGCGGACGCCGCGCGCAGCCGCCGCGTGAGGCGCAGGCAGTAGAGCAGCGGCAGCGCGCCGAGGACGCCGAAGCTGCAATCAATCAGCCGCCAGGAGAACGGGATGCCGCGGATCGGCCCGCAGATCAGCGCCAGCGGGATGACTCCGGCGCACGCGACGAGGCCCGTTTTCAGCACCCACGCATTAGCCACCGGCTCGCGCCACGGGCCGAGGAAAAAGAGCGCGATCGTGAGGTGGCCGAACGCCAGCCAGTCCGTGCCATAGGCCAGCCACGGACACGCCGCGTGCATCGCGCGCAAGCCGCCGCGCACGGTGGCGATCCAAAACGCCAGGCCGCTCTGCGAGGCGGGCGCGGCAGCGGCGGGGATGCCGAGGATTTGCGCGAGGAGTTCGATTTCGTGGAGCAGCGGGAAAGCGGTCACGCCGCTGAGGATGAGGCCGATGATGAAAGTCCCGAGCACGAGCCGGTAGCGCGTCAGGACAGGGTCGCGTTGCATGAGCCCAAAAATCATCCCGACCTCAGATCCCAAGCAAGTCCGCAGAGCGGAGCGCCTCTTTTAACCAGTCCTGCGCGTGCTCGGGCGGGGGCGACCAGCCGAGCCATTGCACGGCTTGGTGGAAGCGGCAGTATTCGAGGTCGGTGAAAAAGGTGGGCCGGTCGTATTTCTCCGTCCGGTCCGCGGGCAGGGCGTCGTAGTAGGCGAGCGCCATCGCGTCCTTTTGCTCGCGCGTCCAGCCGCCGCTGGTCAGCCCGGCGAGGTCGATTTTTCCCGGCCCGACGGCGGCCATTTCCCAATCGACCGGACACACGCGCAGCGGCTCGGGCGCGGTGTCGATCATCACATTCGAGGCGTGGAATTCGCCGTGGATGACCGTGACCGGCAGCGCGGCGAGCCGTTCGACGACTTTTTCGTAGCGGCTCTCCAGCCCGCGAATCGCCGTGGCCGCCCGCTGGTCCGCGCTCGTGTCGCCCTCGCCAACGAACGTGGCGGCGCGCTCCATCCAGCGCCAGTAGAAGGCGCGGTCGTAGTTGAGCAGGTGCGCGAGGTGCGCGAGGTGCGCGGAATCGCGGCGCTCGGTCTCGGGGACGAGGAAGGCGTGCATCCCGGCGAGCCAGCGCGCGACAGCTTTCCAGACCTCGATGGCGCCGTGCTGCCAGAGCAGCCCCGGCGGCACGCGCTCGAGGAACAGCCAGTAGCGCTTTTCCTCCGGCTGCACGACCGCGCCGAAGCAGTTCGCGGTGCCAATCCGATGCGCGGCGAGGACGCGCCGGTAGGTCTCGATCTCGCGCAGCGGCTCGTAGAAAAACCACGGCTTCACATGGCCGGCGCCCTCCGTCAGCGCGGCGGGGCTGAGATCCTTGAGCACGAGCGCGTGGGCAGGTCCATGAACGTGCGAAACTCATGCACCTTCAGCCCAAACGTCTGCCCGCCAAACTCGACCGCTCCGAACGGCCCGCGCCAGCTCGCGATCCCGGTGAATGGCACGTCGTCCGCCGCCGCCGTGACCGGCCATTCCGCGAGCACCACGGGCGGCGGCGAGGTGATCCACGGCAGCCCGCACGTCGGGATCGTGCAGTCCGGCTGCCCGATGTTTTCGCCGATCGTCACATACGCATCGTGCCCGCCAAAGACCGCGGCCAACCCCAGCTCCTGCCACATTTGCCCAAAGCCCGGATCAATATCGAGGAACACGCGCCGGAGAGCAGCGCCTGGAGCATCTTGCGCTTCGTGCCCGCGCCGTGGAGCAGCGGCACCACCGCGATGCGCGCGTGATGAAAATACGGCGCGACCTCCGGCACCCAGCGGACCATCCGCACGTCCGCCAACCCTTTGCCAAAGCCGCGCACCGTCTCATTCAGCCCGCTGCCCACGAGGTGCAGCGGATGCGCTGCGAGCCGCTGGCTGGCCGGCGCGCCGGTCAGGCCTGCGAGACTGGTCGCCGCCGTCAGCTCGTAGAGCGCACTCTCCAGCTTCTCGTCGCGCTCGTTCTGCGCGGCTTGCAGCGCCTCCACGCTGCGCTGCAACTCGACCAAAACTGCCCATCCCTTTCGCCAAGCTGCCGCTGCAACTCCGCCAAGCGCGTCTCCAGCCTCGTCGCCGGCGCGTGGCGAATGGGTCGGTCTCGGGTGGATTTTGCGGCTGGCATGTGGGAAGGCCGCCCGCTTTCTGCGGGAGCGGGTGCGGCAGCGATGACGCCGGAACCGTCCCGCAGCGCCGGGCGAAGGGAGCGCACTTCTGCGCCCGCTACCTGTGCAACGGGAAACGACGGCGCAGCGGCTGTGGCGCGGTCCGAGCGAAACCAAGCAGCGCGCTCTCAATGCCGGGGCAGCTTGCGGAATGTGCGTTCCGGGGGGGCGCGCGCCCGCGCTATCACTCTCCACCATCAGGCCAGCAAGCTCCGCGAGCCGGGCTGGGCGGATGCTATGCGCAAGCTCGCCACAGTCGGAGACGGGTTCACCGTTGAACACCTGAAGGCGCTTCTTTTGAAAAATCCGGGCGCAGCGGATTCGGCGCTCATCCAAGCAGTCATCGAAGCAGCGCAAAAGCGCGTAGCTGCAGAGAATGACGAGGCTTTCGTGAAATCGATCCAAGTGCGTCTGGAGCAAGCGGCATCGGTTGATTTGGTTTGTGATGAACTGGAGGGGACGCTCGTTCCGTGGGCGCTCAAGTCCATAGCAGAGAACCTCAAGCGTCCCGGAGTGCGTGCGGAACTCACGCGAATCGAAAGCGATTACGTCTCGATGAGCAAAGAGAAGCCGCTCTTTGGCGATCCCACGGTGCGCATCAAAGCCTACGTGCGACGGATCACTGCCGCGAAGTCTCCGGAGCAGGTTGGGGGCGCGACGACTCGGTGACTTCGAGGGAATGGGGCCAGTCTGTGAATCTCGCTCTCGAGGCGCTGGAAAGCGGCGGTCAATCTGCGGCAGATAGCAGCATGGCACGCAAAGCACGGGTGGAATTTGCCGGGGTAGTGCATTCCCCCCTCGTGACCAAGCTCCAGCTTGGGAACGCACTTGTCAGCGAAGCTCTGCTTCGTCGGCGCGGCTCGACTGGGCGCGGGCCATCCCGGTGCGAGGTCGGGGGAAGCGGAGCTTCCGGGACAAGTGCGTGACCAAGCTGGAGCTTGGTCACGAGAGGGCGCGCGCACCTCGGCGCCATCTGCGGATTCGCCCCTGCTTTCTTAATCGCGAAAAATCTTGTCCGTCCGCTCGGCGAAGAATTTCAGGCGCCCGGCGTCGCCGCCGGAGACTTCGAGGGCGCGCAGCCATTGCTCGGGCCAGCCGAAGTTGACGACTTTGCCGAGGGCGAAATCTTTGGTTTCACCCTTGACGGCGGCGGCGGCTCAGGACGCCGAGGGCACCGACAAGCAGCAGGCCAACCGTGCCGGGCTCGGGGACGGCGGCTGTCACATTGAGCTTGCCGGTGCCGGTGATCAGGCCGGTCTCGAACTGCGCACCGCCGCCGAGCGCGCCATAAACGCCGACAGCTTGGCCCACGCCGTCGAAAAACAACGAGTTAATCGTGTCGTTGCCGCCGAAGGTGAGGTCGAAAAAGCTGCCGGTGGTCAGGTAAACGGCGGCGGCATCATTCAGATAGGCATTGGCAATGCTCAGGGTGCCCGCGTCCACCGTGGTATTGCCGAGGTAGCTCTCCATGCTGGGGAGGGTCAGCGTGCCCATCCCTTGCTTGGTGATGCTCCCCGACGCAACGATGTTCCCCACCGTCAGCGTCGCCCCGCTGGCCACACTCACGCTGCCGCCGCTGAGCGTGATGGGGACGCCGGCCGCGATCTGCGACGTGCCGTTCGCCACGATGTTGCTGAAAGTCACGCTGGGGGT
>JAYWEB010000475.1:0-6558 GCA_043779575.1 Chthoniobacter sp.
GATTAGATTCACGCGCCATGCCCGCCGTCGCTTCGCGAAAAAAAACCTCCGTCATCCTGAGCGGAGCGGAGCGCAGTCGAAGGACCTCTAACTTTTCGCGGGCGGAGGCGGTGGGTGAAAGCGCTGCACAATCTGACAACCCGCCTTTCTCCCGCCAGCCACCGCCTTCGCCCCCGCCGGGAGTTAGAGGTCCTTCGACTCCGCTGCGCTCCGCTCAGGATGACGGAGGGTTTTTTTCGCGAAGCGACGGCGGGCATGGCGCGTGAGTCTAATCCTGCGCGCGGCGGAGGAGGAAGGCCGCGCCGCCGCCGGTGACGAGCGCGCCGAGGAGGAGGAAAAGGAGGTCGCCCGCGATGAAGGCGAGGTCGGCGTCGCGGAGATTGATCATGCGGAAGGCGTGGCAGAAGTGCGTGAGCGGAAAGGTCTGCGCGAGGAAACGGATGGAGGCGGGCAACTGCTCCAGCGGGGCGAACGCGCCCGAGAGCGGAAAGACCGGCAGCAGGAAAAAGACGGCGAACTGGATGGCCTGCGTCTGCGTGGTGCTGAAGGCCGAGATGAGCAGGCCGAGCCCGAGCGAGCAGAGCAGGAAGAGCAGGCAGATCACGCCGAGCACGAGCGGCTGGCGGAAGGCGACGTGAAAATGAAAGTGCGCGACGGCGATGGTCATCGCGATGAGCAGCAGCGACACCCCGAGATACGGCAGCACTTTGCCCAACACGATTTCCCAGCGCCGCAGCGAGGTGACCATGAGCTGCGCGAGCGTGCCGGCTTCGCGCTCGCGCGTGATGGTGCAGGCCATGAGCGTGACGGTGAGCAACTGGAGGATCAGCCCGATGATCCCCGGCGTGACGTACTCGATGAAGCGCAGCCCCGGATTGTAGCGGATCTCGCTCTGCACGCCCCACGGCTCCATGGCGGAGACGAACTGTTTCCGCACCGTGACCGGCAGCTTTTCGCCCATCTCGAAAACCTCCGGCGGCAGGTTGTCCACCATGTCCTGCCGCGCCGCGATCTGGAAATCGCCGAGATGCTTTTGCAGCGCGCCTTCGAGCTGCTGCGCGGTGGTGGTGTCCGTGCCGTCGAGCACCAGCCGCAGCGGCACCGGCTGGCCATTTTGCAACCCCGCACCCCACCCCGCCGGCACGGCCAGCGCCGCGTCCACCCGCGCGCGGAGCAAGTCGGGCGCAGCGTTCGCGGGCGATGTGTCCTTTTGAAACGCGAAGGTTTCCTTCGTCGTGAGGAACTCGGTGAGGCGGCGGCTGGCGGCGCTTTGATCGTCGTCGCGGAGCAGCGTCCGCACGCGGGTCAGCTCGCCGACTTCAAACGCGTAGCCGAAGAGCAGCGTGAAGAGCGGCGGCAGCAAAAGGATGAGCACGACGATGCGGCGGTCGCGCCAGATGTGCAGGAATTCCTTGGTCGCGACGCTGGCGATGGCGCGCAGGCTGCCGGTCATGGCGCGGCCTCCGCGAGGATTTCGTGGTAGCCCTGCGAGTAGGCTTTGAAAACGTCCTCCATGTCCGGCTCGGCCCAAGTGTGCCCGTGCCACGTCAGCTCGGGAAAAGGCCAGCGCTCCTGCCACTGCGCGACGAGCGCGCGCGGGTCGGCCGCATAGACGCGCCCGTGCCCGCTGCGCAGCGCCACGCCGAGCACGCCGGGCGCGGCGCGGAGCTGCACGAGCGCGGGCATGACCGGCTCCACGTGCATGTCGAGCACTGGCACTTTGAAACTCTGCTTCAGCCGCCGCGGCGTCTCCCGCGCGAGCAGCCGCCCGCGATGCAGAAAGCCGACCGAGGTGCAGCGCTCCGCCTCGTCCATGTAGTGCGTGGTGACGAAGACCGTCGTGCCGTCGTGCGCGAGATTGTAGAGCAAGTCCCAGATTTGCTGGCGGTGGACGGGGTCGAGGCCGGAGGTGGGTTCGTCGAGAAAAAGCAGCACCGGCTCGTGGATGAGCGCGCAGGCCAGGGCGAGGAGCTGTTTCATCCCGCCGGAAAGCGCGCCCGCCATGGCGTCGCGCTTCGCCGCGAGGTCCATCGCGCCGAGCAGCTTTTCGCTGCGCGCCTCCAGCTTTTCCCTCGGCACGCGATACGCGCCGCCGAAGAAGCGCAGATTTTCGACGACGGTGAGATCGGGATACAGGCTGAATTTCTGCGCCACGTAGCCAAACTTCGTCCGCACCTCGTAGCGGTCGCGCCACACGTCGCGCCCGGCGATCCGCGCGGAGCCGCCGGTCGGTTTCACCAGGCCGCAGAGCATGCGGATCGTGGTCGTCTTGCCCGCGCCGTTGGCGCCGAGAAAGCCGAAGATTTCCCCCGGCGCGATGCGCAGCGAAACGCCGTCCACCGCGCGCGTGTCGCGGTAGGATTTCTGGAGTTCGTCGAGGACGATGATCGGCTCGGGCATGAGCGCGGGATGGTTCCAGAAAACCGCCACCCAGCGCAACAGCGCCCGCGCGAGGGAGGCGGGGCGGTGGAAAAAAGCGGTCATCCTGAGCGGAGTTTCCGGCGGGCGCAGGCGGGGGAGATAACGCTGCGCCGGCTGCAGCCACATCCCGCCCACCAGCCGCCGCCTTCGCCCCCGCCGGGAGTGAGAGGTTCTTCGACTGCGCTCCGCAAAGCCTCCGCTCCGCTCAGGATGACGGCATGTTTTTTCCCTCCGCCAAAGCCCCGCCCGACATCGCCGCTCGCCACGCGGCATCCGCCCTGCTTTAGTCGCGAGGCATGACCCAATCCGAAGGCACCGTCGATACGCACCAGAAGGCACTCCGGATCAACCTCGACTCCCGCTTCTACGGCACCTTTGCCGAGATCGGCGCGGGGCAGGAGGTGGTGCGCTGGTTTTTCCGCGTGGGCGGGGCGGCGGGGACGATCGCGAAAAGCATGTCGGCCTACGACATGACGGTGAGCGACGCGATCTACGGCGAGACCCAGCGCTACGTCTCGCGCGACCGGCTCCAGGCGATGCTCGATCACGAGTTTCAGCTCAATCTCGACCGGCTCGGCGAGAGCCGCGGCGACAACACTTCCTTCTTCGCTTTCGCCGACACCGTGGTGGCGCGGAGCTTCAAGGGCGGCAACGAATGTCACGGCTGGATGGGGGTGAAATTCCAAGCGCATCCGCACGATGAGCCGAGCCAGATCATCGTCCACGTGCGCATGCTGGACACCGAGGCGGCGCTCCAGCAGGAGGCGCTCGGCATCGTCGGCGTGAACCTGCTTTACGCCGCGTTTTTCCTCCATCACGAGCCCGAGCAGCTCGTCGAGAGCCTGCTCGACAAACTGAGCACGGGCCGCATCGAGATCGATCTCATCGACTTCAAAGGCATTGAGTTTCGCTACGTGGACAACCGCCTCATGTCGCTCAAGCTCGTGCAGATCGGCCTGAGCGGCGCGGCGATGTTTGGGCCGGATCGCACGGTGCTCCAGCCGAGCGAGGTGCTTTATAAAAAGGCCATCCTCGTCGAGCGCGGGAGTTTCCGCCCGGTCACGCACGTCAATGTGGACATGATGAACTCGGCCCTGGAGAAATTTTCCGCCGATCCCGCCGTCGCGGGCAAGACCGTGCTCCCGCTGATGGAGATCACCATGCGCAATCTGCTGGCCGGCGGCGGGGAGGTGGATCGCCGGGATTTCCTCGCCCGCGCCGACCTCCTCGCGGCGTGCGGCTTCACCGTGCTGATCTCGGATTTTTTCGAGTACTACCGGCTCGCCGCCTATCTCGCGTGGCGGACGAAAGAGCGCATCGGCATCGTCATGGGCGCGGCCAGCCTGATCGAGCTGTTCGACGAAAAGTATTACACCCAGCTTCCCGGCGGCATTCTCGAATCCTTCGGCCGCCTGTTCAAAAACGACCTCACCGTTTTCGTCTATCCGCTGCGCGCCAAGGACAGCGGCGAACTCGTGACCGTGGAAACCCTCCAGGTCGCGGAGGAGCTGCGCAAACTCTACGGCTACCTCGCGGACCGCGGCAGCTTCATGCAGCTCGACAATTTCAAACCCGAATACCTGCACATCTTTTCGCGCGACGTGCTCAAACGCATCGCCGCGAGCGACGCCTCGTGGGAGCAGATGGTGCCGGCGGAAGTGGCGGAGCTGATCAAGAAGCGCGGGTTCTTTGGCTACACGAAGGCGAAAGCCGAGAATTGAGGTTCGAGAGGGCCGCGCGCCCAGCGGATTCCCCTTCCGTTAATTCCGTTTCCTCCGGATCTGGAAAAGCCAGGACGGAATTAACGGAATTTTGCCAAATTAACGGAAAAAATCTTGGCAGACGATCTTCCCAAAGTGGATGTCGCGGGCGCCATCCACGCGCAACCATTTGCGTCCCCCCACTTTCAATTCCGAACCCTCCCCAATGGCCTTCCTCGACTTCCATTTTTTCTCCGAAACCCTCGGCCTGACCTGCGCGGCCCACGTGCTGATCCCGCAGCCGGCGGTGCGGCAGATCGGACAGGCGGGCGGCGGGCGGCGGGAGAAATACCCCACGCTGTACCTGCTGCACGGGCTTTCCGACGACCACACCGTCTGGATGCGCCGCACCTCGATCGAGCGTTACGCGGCGGAGAGAAACTTGGCGGTCGTCATGCCGGCGGTGGGGCGCAGCTTTTACCAGGACACGGCGGGCGGGGCGAAATACTGGACCTTCGTGAGCGAGGAACTGCCCGCGCTGTGCGAGCAGTTTTTCCCGCTGGCCGCCGCGCGGGAGCAGCGGTTCGCGGCGGGACTTTCGATGGGCGGCTACGGCGCGCTGCGGCTCGGGTTGGCGTGTCCGGAGCGCTTTGCCGCCGCCGCCAGCCTCTCGGGCGCGCTCGACCTCGCGCGCCGGCTGCGCGAGGCGGGACGCGAGGGCGCGCTGCTGAGCCGCGCCGAGTACACCGGCATTTTCGGCCCCGAACTGCGCGGCGCAGACACGGAGGCCGACCTCTTTTTCCTCGCCGAAAAACTCGCCGCCAGCACCGCCCCGCGCCCCGCGCTCTACGTGGCCTGCGGCACGGAGGACGCGCTGCTCCGGGAGAGCCGCGCCTTTCACGAGCACCTCGCCGGGCTGCGGCTCGACGCCACTTACCGCGAAAGCCCCGGCGCGCACGACTGGCGCTACTGGGACGAGGAAATCCAGCGCGTGCTCGCGTGGCTGCCGGTCTGATTTTTCTCCGTTCGGGTTTTCAGACGCTCTCTCAGACCGCGACCGGATGGAGTTTCCAAATCTCCTGCGCGTATTCCGCGATGGTGCGGTCGCTGGAAAATTTGCCCATCCGCGCGGTGTTGAGGATCGCCATTTTCGCCCAGGCGGCGCGGTCTTTGAAGGCGAGATCGACGCGGGCGTGGGCGTCGCTGTAGGCGCGGAAATCGGCGAGGCAGAGGTAGGGGTCGTGGTGCAGCAGATTGTCGCGCAGCAGGTTCAGGCAGCCGGGCTCGTCGGGCGTGAAGTAGTTGCTGCCCACCCAATCGACGCAGGCGCGCAGTTCCTCGTCGGCGTCGTAATACGTGTGGGGTTTGTAGTGCTTCTTCACCAGCGCGGCCACTTCCTCGACGGTCAGCCCGAAGATGAAAATGTTCTCGTCGCCGACTTCCTCGCGGATCTCGACATTGGCCCCGTCGAGCGTGCCGATGGTCAGCGCGCCGTTGAGGGAAAGTTTCATGTTGCCCGTGCCGCTGGCCTCTTTGCCGGCGGTGGAGATTTGCTCGGAAAGATCGGCCGCCGGGACGATGCGCTGCGCGAGGCTGACGCGGTAGTTCGGCAGGAAGACGACCTTGAGTTTGTCGTGGATGCGGGTGTCGGCGTTGATGACGGCGGCGACGGAGTTGATCGCCTTGATGATGCACTTCGCGAGGTCGTAGCCGGGTGCGGCTTTCGCCGCGAAAACGAAGACGCGCGGCGCGATGTCGAGGGCGGGATTTTGCAGGAGGCGGCGGTAGAGGGCGAGGATGTGGAGCAGGTTGAGGTGCTGGCGCTTGTATTCGTGGAGGCGCTTGATCTGCACGTCGAAGAGCGCGGCGGGGTTCACGGTGACGTTGCAGTGCTGCTTGATGAGCTGCGCGAGGCCGACCTTGTTGGCGTGCTTCACGGCCATGAATTCGCCCTGGAACTGCGGGTCGGCCGCGAACGCTTCGAGCCCGCGCAGTTTGCCGAGATCGCGCTGCCAGCCGTCGCCGATCTTGCTCGTGATGAGGTGGCTGAGGCGCGGGTTGCACGCGAGCAGCCAGCGGCGCGGGGTGATGCCGTTGGTCTTGTTGTTAAACTTGCCGGGAAAGAAGGCGTCGAACTCGGGGAACAAATCGCTCTTCACGAGCCGGGTGTGGATGGCGGCGACGCCATTGACGGAGAAGGAGCCGACGACGCTCAAGTTCGCCATGCGGACGTGCTGGATGTGGCCTTCCTCGATGATGGACATGGCCCGCTTTTTCGCGGAGTCGCCGGGATACGCGGCCTCGACCTGTTCGAGGAAGCGCTTGTTGATTTCGAGGATGATCTGGAGGTGGCGCGGGAGCACTTTCTGGAAAAGCGGGACGCTCCACCGCTCGAGCGCCTCGGGCAGGAGCGTGTGGTTCGTGTAGGCGAAGGTCC
>JAYWEB010000476.1:0-6547 GCA_043779575.1 Chthoniobacter sp.
CCTCGCGAAAGCCTCGATGTCGGTCGCTGGAATCCACACCGCGCCCAAACGCGCATCGACCTCGGATGCGCTCAAGTCGGCGGGCTGAACCGCTTCCAATGCGGTCACGTTCTCCCGATACTGCGCGTCCGCCTCCGCCGCGGCCCGCGCGTCCACCAACTTCGAGCGCACGTCGCCCGACAGGTATTCGTCATCGGTCTCCCACTGCTCGCTCTGTGGATTCCGATAAACCATCCCCTTCAACTCCGGCAGAAATTCTTCCGGCGGCCGGCTCAACAGCGCCTCCATCGTCGCCAAGTCCGCCCGTCCAGTTGCGTTCAGCGCGAGCACCAACGCATCCTTTGGTGTTTCCGCGAAGCGTGGGGCTTGCGCCTGCTGAATCGTTCGCTCCCGAAAGATCGCCGTTTTCGTCGCCTTGCGTGTCTCGTCGTTGAAATCCTCCAACGACAAAAGCAGCGGCAAATCGGGATCGCTGTCGAACGCTCTGAGGTTAGCCTTTTCGTTAAGCGGCCCGAAGCGCGCCGTGAAATAGTCGTATTGGTCATTCAGGATTCGCCGGGCGTGAAGAATGGTTTCCTCATCCCGGCCGTCGATCTGCGTGCGGAGCGTTGCGCGCACGGCATCGCGCAATTTGACCATTCCCCGGATGCGACGCGCACGGTCTTCGCTCAGGTTTTCGAGCGGCTGCAAAACATTGCCGACACGCATCGCAATGAGCCCGTCATGCAGCGTGTAGGCGTTCTCTTTGACGTAATCGGGGGCAAGGATGTCTTCCTTCTCCGCGTTGTCGGCCTGCCTTTCCCGCGCGAGCTGACGGTAGATGTTGGCAGGCAGATTACCGACTGCGACACGCAACGCCTCCGCTAGATCGCGCCCATCGGAAGCCAGCGCAGGTTCGCCCCCTCGATACATCGACCCCACCTGCTGCATCGTGCCGAGCATCATGTGGGGATTGGCCGCGAAGTATTCGTTAATCTGGAAAACCGCGCCTTCCGCGTTGCTGTGCTCGGCCAGAACCGACCACGCTGGTCCGCTCGTAATTTCTCCGACCTCCAGCTTGCGGAGAAACAGGATGTCAGCGGTGACTTCGGTATTCGCGTTTTGCTTGAACGCAGTGTTCGGCAGACGGATCGCGCCGACAAGATCGGCCCTGCCGTGAAGGTGATCGCGCAACCGGGAGTCGATCTTGTCGAGTGTGCCTTTCGACGTGATGAACACCATCAGCCCGCCGGGACGCACCTTCTCCATGCCTTTTGCGAAGAAGTAATCATGGACGAGAAAGTTCCGTTCGTTGAACTGCGGATCGTGCAGCTTGTAGTCGCCAAACGGCACGTTGGAAATCGCGAGGTCGAATCCGCCGTCCACAAGCTTCGCGTTCTCGAATCCCTGATTGCGAATGTCCGCGTCAGGGTAGAGCCGCCGCGCAATGCCAGCCGAGATCGGATCAAGCTCAATCCCGGTCAGGCGCGAATGCGCGCTCATTTCCTGCGGCATCAGACCAAAGAAATGCCCGATGCCGAGCGCCGGTTCGAGGACACGGCCACGCTCAAAGCCGAGCCGTGTCACCGCGTCGTAAATCGCGCTGACGACGACCGGCGAAGTGTAATGCGCGTTCAGTGTGGATGCGCGAGCCGACTCGAACTCTTCCTGCGTCAACAAGCTGACAAGCTTCTTACGTTCATCTTCCCATTCCGCTGACGCCTGCTGGGCAAAGACCTGCGGGATACCGCCCCAGCCGACATACTTCACGAGAACACTCCGCTCCTCGTCCGTAGCCGCCCGCTTTTCCGCGTCGAGTTTGCGGACGAGTTCGATGGCCGCGAAATTGGCGCGGCATTTCTGCTTGAGCGACCCTTCGCCAACCCGGTCGGCTGGCTGGATACGGTAGTTGCCCGCGTTTAGACGCTGGCCGTTTCTTCCGGCGGAAGGAGAATATATTTCTCCCGGATCAACTCCCACGCCTGGTCGTGCGCCTGTTGCGGCGTCAAGCTCTGCTCCTTCTGGAGTTTGCTGCGCAGTTCCATCATCTCCTCGCTGGTCGCCTCCTGCGCCTCGTAAAGCGCCTCCTCCAACCTCCCCTGCACCTCCAGTTCCTTCACCATCTGCGGGCAAAACTCCGTCCAGTGGCGTTTCGCCATGAGGCCGTAGCCGGTTAGTGGGTAAGTGGTCATCGGTGGTGTCCTTTTTGAATGGAGAAAAATCGAACAGGTTCAACTGCTGTTCTGGCTGCTGCACTGTCGATGTTCCGTTTCGCTTTAGCATACCTTTGCTTCAGTGCGCGAAAGAATTGCGAGAGGAGGAATTCATCGCATCCACGCTGCCAGAGAAGATGCGCCACGTTGCGCCGATACGGGCGCAAGATGCCCCGTACTGTTTGCCGGCATAGCCAGCGCATTTCGCTCAGGCGATGTGGCCGCGAAGCTGGGCGCAGCGGCGACATCATTCCTCTTTGCGCGGTGTGGTGGGCGAAAAGTCCGGGCATTTCGCAGCGGAGCCCGCAACGCGGAGCGCGCAGCGAAGAAAAGCCAGGTCTTTGCGCGGCGGGCGAGGCTCAGTTCAGACTTTGACTCCGGGTGCCTGGGTTTCCTTGGGCTTTACCGCGCGCATCGTGCGCGCAGCAATGGAAACCATCGCGTCCTCCCGCTGGCCTTCCGGCAGGTGCTTCACCAGTCCCTGGATGTGCTCTTTCATCTCGGGATTCTGGTCGAGCTTGGTAAGCACGCCTTCGCGCATTTTCTCACGCCGGTCGAGCTTCTGGACTTCATTCAAAACGAGCGCACGAGCCATGCGCTCGGGCGGCATGGATTGGATATATTCCCACTGCTTCGGATTGTTCTTAATGAATTCGTCGATGCGCGCATTGACCTGCGCGTTTTCCTTGAACTGCGGTTCCGCTGTATCAGCTTCGCCGGATTGAGGCTTGGTGCTTTTTCTAATCATGGTCGTTGTTGGTTGTTAGTGGTGGATGAATGAAACGTGTTAAGTCTCAGGGTTGCCGCAAAAGGATGCGGCAGTAGTCATCGGCGAGTTCCGTCGGGTCTTCCTGCTCGACGACGAGTGACATCAAGACTTCTGCGCCGGGCGCTTGGCCCAGCCGTTTCTCAATCTCACGATTTGCTTGGATGTAGAGTTCCGCGGTTTTGCGCGGGATGCTGATTTCGGTTTGTATGTTGTTGCTCATAGGTTGTGGTTACTTGTTACCAGTCGGTTTTGTCGTCTTTGGGTCTGTCGTTAGGTTGTGGCACTCGCGCCGTCCGTTGCTGCTTGCGCAATTCTTCTTCGAGCGCATCGAGCCGTTGTTTGGCCGTGTTGACCTCCTGCTTTAGCACGGCATTTTGTGCGGCGATTTCCTGCGTTTGTTGCATCTTGCCCGCGAGTTCGCCGAGCTTTTGCGAAACCGCCTGTCCGCCCTGCACAATCGCTTTGGTCGCCTCCTTCTGCTGATTCAGTTGGGCAACTAACTCATCGCCAATGGGCGCAGTTGTCCGGGCGCTGTCGCGGACATGAACGGGGCCGAGCGGCATGGACACCGGCTCATTCGGATGCAGATCCCATTTTGCCGTGGTCTCGACGCGATAGACGCTGTGCCCCTCGTGCATAATCCGCGAGTTGTTGGGATCGACGTAGCGGCCGAGCGGATACGCTTTGATGTTTTCCGCGTAACGCACGCTTTCGACGCCATCGCTCGATAGCGTCGTGCCTGGCACAGCGCGCGGGCTCGGCTCGACGAGGCGAACGGGCTTCGTAACGCAGGCGACAAGCAGAAATGGAAATGGAATGAGCAGCGCGAGTTTCATCAGCGGGTCGTGGTTTGTGGTGAAAGGACGGCGGGCAACGTCGGACGAAATGGGGTGGCCGACTCGGTGGCGGGGACGGAGAGGCGCTGCAAATTCCTGCGGAGACGAACCAGCGGATCATTCGGGTCTTCCTTCTCATCGTTCGCGGTTTTGATCGCCGCGAGTCGCGTCCCGCCGATGATCGCTTTCGACCGGTCCATCGTCTGCGTCACGTAAAGGTAGAACTGCTTGCCTGCCGCAACGCGGACGTAAAAGCCGTCGCGCTGAATCGTTTCGAGGATCTGCTTGGCGTAGGTATTGAGAACCTGCTGGGCTCCGACGAGCGGCGCGTTTTGCAATGACGGAGCCGTTTGACTGCCGAAGATGGTTTGCTCCTTCTCGGTCAACCCGCTCGCTGCACCGCTGAGGAAGGTCGCCGCGAAAAGTTTGATCTCCGCGAGGTCGTCACTCTTGAGCAGTTCTCCGCGCAATCCCGCGCTCCCATCAGTGATCCCCCCATCCGGTGCCGTCTGCCTGCTTTTCGCGATCGAGCGCCAGACCTGTTACCGTCAGCTCCTCACCACCCTGCCAGACGAGCGTCCAATTTCCACTGCTTGCGATGCGCTCGCGGACACGATCCACTTTTGCCGTGCCGTGAACCTCGGTGCCCGCCGGAATAATGAGCCGTCCGTTGTGCCAGATGTCATCGGTCACTAGGCCGATGATCGGCGTATTGATCGACGACGAATCAACGGTGACGATCAGCTCGCATTGCACGAGCCGGCCAAACGGTGCGTAATCGCTCCCGAGCGTTTCCACTGGTTTTTCCGCACTGGCGGATTCCGCGTAGAGGCTGATTGGGGGTAATGGTGGCGGCTGCTCCTGCTTCCTTTTCTCCGGTATCGGCGCTGGCGTCACCGGTGCCGGCGTGTCCTTCGGCGGATTGAAAGCCGTCATGTCGCGCGTCACCGTCTCGACCACCTGCGACTTTCGTTCCGCCTTGTCCGGGCCTTTGGCGAGCGGTTTCGCCAGCACACTCATGTCTGGTGCTTTGAAGCCATTGACGAGGACGTAGCCGATGCCCAGGAGCAGCAGGAAAAGCAGGAACGCACCAGTGCGGCTGCGAAAGAAATTGAGCAAGCCGCGCGGAGTCATTTCGAGAATCCTTCGCGTTTTCCGGCGGAAACCTTGCGGTCCTCTCGGGGTGCATTTGGCACAGCTTTCGGCCCCGCTTCTTCCAGCGTGGTGAGGAGCACGGTGAAATCGTTCTTCGTCGAGACATCGTTGCGTCCGCCGCTCGGCGATCCGGTGATGGCGAAGTAGGCCGGCGTATCGCTCTTCGGCGGCATCACCCCGCTGGCGTCGCCAATCGACTGCGAGTAAAGCCGCTCACCCACGCGCACCGAGAACCCTTGCGGCTGATAGCGAATCTCTTTGTCCGTCTTATTTCGCAGCACGATGCGAAACACGAGCGTGTCCTGCGGATCGAAACGGAAAACCTCTTCCACGCGAATTTCGTAGGAGTTGTAGTCCATCACTCGCGGCGTCTCGCCGTAGCTCACGTAGTCCACCTGCTCGACCGCTTCGGGATGGCTCGCCTTCAACACTGGATAAGCCTTCGCTTTGTCGAGCAAACCGACGAGCGAACCAGGCGTGACGAGTCTTTTCGCCAGCGAAGATTTTCCGGTTTCCACGGGATACTTGAAGATCAACGAAAGCTGCGGTGTCGCGCTGTCCTGCAATTCCAAAACGTAAGTCTTGTTGTTCCAGCGCACGTTGACGTTCGTCGTTGCTCCTTTCACCAGGCTTCGCACCGAAAAGAAGTAGGAGCCCGGTTTGTGCGCGAGTTGAAACAAGCCCGCCGTCTTCCCGTCCGTCGTCACGAGCGCCGCATCTATCGCGGAGATCGGTCCCGGAAAACTCACAGTCGTCACTCGTGAAAACGAAACAGGAACCGTGTAGATGCTGTGTTCATCCAGCTCCGTTTCTTGAATCTGCTTAGTCTCCCCTGCCATCGAAACGGCGTGGGCAATGGCGAGCGCGGCAAGCGAGAGGAATGGAAACTTAGTGCGCCGGTTCATACTTGAAATCGCTGACAGCAGTGGGAAAGCGGCCGTTCTTCGTCATGTCGGGATTCCGCCGCATCTTGAATGACAGCTTGAATGGAATGGATTCGCCGAAAGCCTTCTGCTCGAAGATGCCGGTGCGAATGAGTTGCCCGGTGACTTGCGTCATCACGAAATCCTCCCGTGTTTCGAGGATGTCTATCTTCGCGACCTCGGGCTTTTGGTGAAGCTGCTTGGATTTGAGTTCTTCAGCCTCGGTAAAAATCTGCTTCTGCGCTTTCTCGTAGGCGTATTTCAGGAATGCCTGTTTGAGCAGCTCTGGACTGTCGAAGCCCTTCGGATTGCGCTCCAGGAAAGCCATCGCCGCCAGCGTGCTTTGCTGCGCGTGAAAATCCTTCGCCTCCTGAAAATCCATGAGCGGCGAAACGAAGTAGGTGCCGGCCGGATCGACGATGACGACACGCTCCCGCTGCTTGAACTTCTGAATCAGAAAATAAGGCTGCGCCGCGGCGAAGATGATCGCCAACACCGCGACGCAAAACCACAAGAAGGCAGTGCGATCCTTGTCCACGAAGACGCGAGTAGGATTCACGGCTCCGCGCGATGGCGACGCGGGTTTAGTCTTCACCGGCGTCTCGCGGACAGGCGGAGTCGCTTCGTTCGCGGTGCTCATGCCTTACCTCCGCCCTGTTTGGACTGGTCGAT
>JAYWEB010000477.1:0-6543 GCA_043779575.1 Chthoniobacter sp.
CCGTCGGTCTTGCCAAAAAGCACGCTCACGATGGGGCGTTCGCCGGACTTGGTCTCGGCGGTATTCTCCGAGGCGTAGGAGCTGAGCGTGACCTTCACCGCCGGCTGATCGAGGCCGTATTTCGGCAGGTCCGTGGCCAGGTCCGCGACGAAGCCCGCGACCGGCTGGCCGCGTAGTTCATTGAGCAGCCGTGTCGCGGCACCGGCGTTGATCGCCTCTTCCTTGTCGCCGACCTTGCGCACCCATGATTCGCCGCGCCGCGCGACGACGATCTTTTCCTTGCCCGCGCCCTCGATGGTGAGGCGATCCACGATGTCCGCCTCGACCCGCAGTAGTTGCTTGTCGCGCAAATCATTGGGCTTCGTGTCGAGCAGAGTTTCGAGGGCTTTCGGCACCACGCACACGGCGTCGCGCGTCGAGAGTTTCACGTAGATCTGCTCCTTGTCCTTCTCCGTCGCCGCGCCGACTTGCAGCACCGTCGGCGGCTCGCTGCCTTCGGTGAAAAGCGTGATCGTCCCGCGCGGCTCCTGCAGGCCAAAAGCGGTGAGGTTCGAGGCATCGGCGGCGAAGGAGCCGACCTGCGCATTGGTGATCTTGGAAATGAGGTCGCCGATCCGCGCGTCATCGCCTCGGGCCTTGAGCGGTTTGGCCAGCGCCCAGTGCGCGTCTTTTTTGCCGAGTTCGATCTCGCCGGCGGGCGTCTTGAGCAAAACCTTGCGCACTTCCGTGGCCGCGAGCGCGGTCAGATTGCGGTCGCGGAATTCGTCCGTCTTTTTCGTCACCTGGCTCTTCAGATCCGTGCCGATGACGTGGACCACGTTGGAGTTTTCCAACCGCACGTAGAGCCGGCCTTCGACCGCCGCGTCTTTGCCAAAGAGCAGTTCCACCGGCTTTTTCCCGCCGGTGAAGGTGACCCGCGTCTCCGGGTTGGCGAGGCCGTATTCCTTGAGCTGGTCTTTGCTCGCGCCCTTGGCGTCGCTGGCCAGAGCCTCGCTGCGCAGCGCCTCGGCGGCGGTGAAAAGCTGGATGATCGCCGCGGAGTCCGCGCGGTCTTCGAGCGGCTTTTTCATCGTCCAGACGCCCTTCTTGGACTTGCTGAGTTCGATGGTCTTCCCGGTATTCTTGATCGTGATGGCGTCGATCTCGTCGCGGTTAAACTGCACGACGCGCCCGGCGTTCTCCGCCGCGCCCGGCGTGGTGGCCCAGTCTTTTTCCCAAAACCAAATAAAGCCGAACAAGCCGCCGGCCAGGACCAAGAGGGTGAGGGTGTTCTTCAGTTTCATAGAAATTCGAAGTCGCGGACTTTAGCTGCGGCGCTGCCACCAGTTCAGCAGGCCAAACACCGCCACGATCCCCGGCACCAGACCCATCACGCCGATTCCGATGTTGCGGAGCTGCGCGTCTTCGAGCGTGAGCGTGACGTTCTTCTTTTCCTTCGCCGCGATGCCGATGAGTTCCTCGCGGTCGAGCAGCCAGTTGAGCGCGTTCACCGCGAGGTCGCCGGTCACGCCTTCGGAGAGCCGCTGGGCTTTTGCGCCGATCATCTCGGCATTGCCCACCACCACGAGCCGCGACGCTTCGAGCTTCACCCGGTCGTCCGCGACTCCGCCGCGCTCCACCGCGAGCGCCAGATGGAGCGGGCCGAGATGGTCTTTCTTCGGATCGAAAAAGACCTGCGAATCGTCCCCGGTCAGGTCGGTTTCGCCCCAGAAGCCCTCTACCGAATCGAGCAGCGGAATGATCCGCAGCTTCGCCGTCTTTTCCTTCACCCGGTCGATCTGCAGCGACTGGGTCGTGCCGAGCAGGCGCTTGCTCGTGCCTTCGAGATCCTTGGTCATTTTCGTCTGGCTGTTCAGCACGTTAAAGCCGGCGTCCTTGATCGTGCCCTTCGTCACCTTGGGGTTGCCGTTTTCATCCGCGCCGAGAAAGCTGCCGAGGCCGATCACGCGATCCTCCTGCGGGAGGATGCCCTGCTCGCCGAGCCACTCGGTCAGGCGCGGGGTGCGGGCGAAAGGGTTGAGCAGCACGAAAACGCGGCCCTTTTTCCCCCAGAAAACGTCCAGCAGTTTGATCTCCACTTCCGAAAAGTCGTACTTCGGGCCGCAGAGGATCAGGCTGCGCGCGTCTTCGGGAATGGCGGTGACGTTGAGCAGGTTCAGCGTGGCCGACTGGACATTCTGGCGCTTGAGCGATTCGCCGAAAAACTTCAGGTCCGGGCTGGCGATGTCCGGCTCCCCGTGGCCGCCGATGAAATAGACTTTGCTCGGCTTGCCCTCGGTCAGTTCGATCAGTGCGCTGGTGATCGCCTGCTCGCCTTTGAAGGCTTTGATCCGCGGCTGCGTCTGCCCCGCCATCATCGCCATCTGATCGGGCATCTCCACGTCCGCCATCTCTCCCGCGTTCACGAATTTGCTGCGGCCGTCGTAGTCGAGGATCAGGATGCTCTCATTGGAGCCGAACTTGTATTTCGTCTGGAGTTCCTGCGCCCGGCTGAGGCTTCGAAAAGGGTCGATGTATTCGACCGTGAACTTCTTCTTCGAGGCAAACTCATACTCCCGCATCAACCCCTGGAGGTCGGGGACAATCTCGCCGGCCCCGGAAAAGAAGATGACCGCGCGGACCGGCTTCTTCAGGTTGCGTAGCAGGTTGGTGGTCTGCGAACTAAGGGCAAACTTCTGGTCGCGCGAGTAGTCCCAGCGTTTGAAATGACGGAAACTCAGGTAATTCAGCATCACAACGATGCCCGTGACCACGGCCAGTTGGATCAGCACATTCAGGCCGATCTGAAAGCGGTGAATCTTCACGGATTTTGCTGACGGGGCAGGGGATTCGGTAGCCATACGGGTAGGGTGCGCGGGGATGGGTAAAGGTCAGGCTTTCCACTTCCGGAACTGGAAGACCTGGAGGGTAAAGAAAAGGACCATTACGGTCATGGAGAGATACCAGACGATGGCCCGCGAATCGATGATGCCTTTCGAGAAATCCTGCATGTGCTGAATGACTGAGATATAGGAAAACAAATCCCGGATCGCGGGCGCGGTGATGTTCAGGACTTCCGGGAGAAAGCCGAGAAAGAGCAGGAGGGTGATGGTGGTGAAGGAGATGGTCGCGGCGTTGATCTGATCCTTCGTCAGGGCCGAGGAAAAGCACCCGATCGAGCTATAAAAGCAGCCAATCAGGAGGAGCAGCAGGTAGGTGCCCCAATAGGCTCCGGCGGCGGCGACCGCGGTCTTGCCGGTGATGTATTGGAAGATGGCAAAGGAGCACAGGGTGGGGGACCACAGGATGCAATAGAAGACGAGGACGCCGAAGAACTTCGCCAGCACGACTTGGGAATCCTTCACGGGGGCGGTCGTGAGGGTCTCGAAGGTGCCCATGCGGAACTCTTCCGAGTAACTCCGCATGGTGATCAGCGGGAAGCTGAGGATGAACGGGAACCAGAAAATCGCCGGCGAGAAGAACGCCTGCACCACGGTGATCTCGGTCGGGTAACCGTTCATCAGGTTGATCTGCTGGTAGAAGTTGTAGCCCGAGAGAAACAGAAAGTAGAACAGGACCACGTAGGCGATCGGCGAGTAGAAGAAAGACTTCACCTCGCGGGAGAGGAGGGTAAGGAAAGTTTTCATGGGGTGGGGTGGGTGGATGGAAAGGGGTGGTGGTTAGATAGCGTGTCGATCGCGGAGTTCTTGCTCTTGATCCTCGGAATCACGGACGAGTCAGAGCAAGAGCAAGAGCAGGAGGTTTAGCCGTCGGAGTGTGTCAGCTCCACGAAAACATCCTCCAGCGTCGGCCTCCGCCGCGTGAGTTCGCGGACCTGCCAGTGCTTCTCATTGGCCAGCCGCATGGCATCGTCGCAAGGGTCGGCATTCGCATCGAGCTTGAGCTGAAAGACACTGCAATCTCCGTCCTTTTCCTCAGTCACGTCCTTCACGCCGGGGAGCTGGCTGAGCAGCTCGCGCCCATTGGCCGCGCCTTTGGCTTCGATCCTCATGCTGCCGGCGGCGCGGTGGTTCTTCAGCAGGTTCTCGGCGGTGTCGCTGGCGCGGATGGTTCCTTTGTGGATGACGATGACGCGCGAGCACATGATCTCGACCTCGGGGAGGATGTGCGTGGAAATGAGGACGGTGCGCCGCCCGCCGAGGTTCTTGATGAGTTCGCGCACTTGGCGGATCTGATTCGGGTCGAGGCCGATGGTCGGCTCGTCGAGGATGAGCAGCTCCGGGTCATGCACCAGCGCGTCCGCGAGGCCCACCCGCTGGCGGTAGCCTTTCGAGAGCGCGCCGATGATCTTGCGCTCGACCTCGCGCAGGTTGCACAGCTCCACCACATCGCCCACGGCCTGCCGCACCTTGCCGCCGGCCACGCCCTTGAGGCTGGCGCGGTAGCGGAGGTATTCGCCCACCCGCATGTCGGTGTAGAGCGGGGTGTTTTCCGGCAGGTAGCCGAGACGTTTACGCGCCTCGATGGACTGCGCGAAAACATCGAACCCGGCGATGCGCGCCGTGCCGGAGGTGGCCGGCAGATAGCTGGTGAGGATTTTCATCGTCGTGCTTTTGCCCGCGCCGTTCGGCCCGAGAAAGCCGACGATCTCACCCTTCGCCACCTTGAAGTTGAGCTGATTGATCGCGGTGGTGCCCGCGTAGCGTTTGGTCAGGTTTTCGACTTGGATCATGGGAAACTTTTACTTGGCGATGAGCTGCACGGTTTCGCTTTGGCGAAGATTTCGCCCATTGATGCGGCGCACGATTCCGACCGTCAAATCGACCGCCGAGCCGCTGTCCACGGACTTCAACAGCGTCTCGATCTGCTGGACGGACGTGACCTCATAGCGACCGACCTGCGTGATGACAAGCCCCTGCTTCAGCCCCGCGCCCTCGGCCACGCTGCGCGCGTCCACCTCCGCGATGAGCACCCCGGTGCCGGGCTCGTAGCCCAGCGTCTCCGCGAGCTTCGGCGTGAGGTCCTGCAGCGTCAGGCCAAAGAACTTCCGCGCCCGCGCCCGCGCGTCCTCGGCCTCCTGCGCGGCCTTCGGATTGGCGGCGATTTTTTTGAAATCGGCCACGCGCACCCGCACCGTCTCGCCGGGAATCGCGAACCCCAGCCCCTGCGTCGGCACGCCCTGCGGCGTGAACGCCATCTTCACCGAACTCACCCCCACGAGCTTCCCGTTCAGGTCCACGACTGGCCCGCCGCTGTTGCCGGGATTGATCGCCGCATCCGTCTGAATCAGGTTCTTATATTCCGTCTCGCCGATCGCCACGCTGCGGTTCTTCGCGCTCAGGATGCCGCGCGCCACGGAGCTGCCGTAGCCCAGCGGATTGCCCAGCACGAGCACCGTTTGCCCGAGCAGATTGGGCGAAAGCCCGTCGAGATTGATGAACGGCAGCGGCTCCTTGGAGTCGATTTTCAGAAACGCCAGATCGGCCTCCGGCGAGCCGGCGATGTAGCGCGCCGCGTAGGTCTTGCCGTCGTTCGTGGTCACCGAAATCTTCAGCTCCGCCGCGCGCGCGACGACGTGCTCATTGGTCACGATGTAGCCCGTCGCATCCACGATGAACCCCGACCCCAGGCTCTGCACTTTCTGCGAAAGCACCCGCGGCCGCTGCATCGGGCCGCCGAAGAACTGGCTGAACAAATCGTCCATCGGATCGCGCACCGTCCGCTGGATGATCCGCTCGGTATTGATGTTCACCACCGCCGGCATGGCTTTGCCCACGGCGAGGACGGACGGCTCGGTGGCGGGATCGGTCTGCGCCCTGGCGGGAAAGGCGGCGGCAAACGCCGCGAGGAAAGCGAAAAGCAGGCGTGGGATCATCGTTCGTTTGGGGCCACGTCAGACAAGCGGGATGCGCAGGCGTTGAAATAAATCTCACGAGCCGCGCCAGCGCGGCCAAAAGGCACTCCGTCATGAGGGGAAATGTGGAACACGCCCCAGATGCACGCGGCCCACTCTGTTCGAGTCTTCATTGCGCCGCGCCACCGCGCGGTTCGTGGAACTAGCGAATTGTTTTTCAGGGCGAGCAGTGCGGCAGGTGGCGGTCGAGGACGATTTTCCATTTGGTGAGCTTTCCGCGCTCATTTAATCCCTGCCGCCTCACCCGTGAGTTCCTCGATCTCCTTCGCCAGATCCTCCGCCTCGCTTTCCAGCGATGCCGCTTCCTTCTCCAAACTCGCGACATGCCTCCGCACCGTCTCCTCGAAAAACGCCGGGGTCTGCATCGTCAGCCGGTGCAGTTCGTAATCGGGGCTCTCCTTGAGCGCGTTGCCCGCCTCCAGCACGCGGATGATTTTCAGCTCGATGCCCTCCCACAGCCGGCGCAGTTGCGCGAGCTCGCGCTCCTCGCCGAAGTCGAGCGCCGCCCAGCCTTGCCGCAGAATGAAGCCGTGCGGGTCTTCCGCGATTTTCCGCAGCGTCGGCAGATCGCCGTTGTCCTTCGCGTGGTTAATCGCCGCGGTCAGCTTGTGATACGTCTCCTGCTTCTCCGGCTCGTGCGCGAAGCGGTCGGGGTGAAACAGCTTCACCAGCTTCCGCCAGAGCTGGCT
>JAYWEB010000478.1:0-6537 GCA_043779575.1 Chthoniobacter sp.
CGCTCCCATCTCACCGCCGCCCTCGCCGCGCTGCTCGTCGCCGGCGGGGCGCTCGCGGCTGGGCTGGCGTGGTGCCAGCGGGTCGAGCGCGGCTACGTCCACGAACTCGCGGCGGATTTTTCCGACAGCAAGCTCCAGGGCGCGGCTTTGCAAAAGGCCGCGTTTGCCGAGGATGACCTGCTGATCCTCTACGGCAGCTCGGAGCTGACCCAGGACGTGCCCATGTCGGCGGAGCATTTTTTTCGCGACTATCCCACCGGCTTCCGGGTTTTCCCGGTCGGGAAACACGGCACGGCGGCGCTCGCGATGTTGCAGAAAGTCGCCGCCGTCGGGCCGGGGATCTCGGGCCGGAAGGTGGCTCATTCGATCTCGCCGGGCTTCTTTTTTTACGAGGTTTTCGATCCGGGGCAATATGCGGGGAATTTCTCCACGATGCAGGCCTACGAGCTGGCGTTCAGCACGCAGCTCAGCCGGGAGCTGAAACGCGATGTCGCGCGGCGGATGCTCGATTTTCCCAAGACGCTGGAGGACGACTGGCTGCTGGAAACCGCGCTCGAACGGCTGGCCGGCGACAGCGTGGGCGACCGCGCCCTGTACGATCTGCTGTGCCCGCTCGGGTATCTGAACAACGCCATCGGACGCGCGCAGGATCACGTGGAGGCCACGCTGCACATCCTCGACGAGGACGACACGCCGGACACGCCGGACGCGCCGGCGCGGCGCGGTTTGCGCGCGCCCAATTGGAGCCGCTTGCTCAAAGCCACGGCGCAACTCGTCCATACCACCGTCGAGGCAAAGCGGAAGCAGGCGAAGAAAGTCCGGCCCAAAAATTCGCGCGACAAAGTGTTCATCGAGACGGTCGGCAAAGCGCGGGAGTGGACGGATACGGAACTGCTCCTGCGGACTTTCAAGGAACTGCACGCGAAGCCGCTGCTCCTCTGCATGCCGATCGAGGACATCCGGCTCGAAGCCGCGGGGCTTTCGCCGGCGGCGCGCAATGTCTTTGTCGAGCGGCTGAACAGGCTGGCGAAGACTTACAATTTCCCGCTGCTCGCCTTCCGCGAACACGAGGGTGACCCCGGTTTTCTCTCGGATTTTTTCGATCACTTGAGCGCCAAAGGATGGATTTACTATGATCGCGCGCTCGACGATTTCTATCACGACCGCCCTCCGAACACCGCCCTGCCCATCGAACCTCCGCCCCTTCCATGACCGAAGCCGACTCCACCGAAAAAATCCTGCGCGTCCTCGCCGGGGTCGCCGAGACCGAGGAGGTCCGCACCGATCCCGACCTCGCGCTTTATGAGCTGCAGATCCTCGACTCGATGAAAACCGTGCAGCTCATCGTGGCGCTCGGGCAGGAAGTCGGGGTCGAGATTTCGCCGGCGGAATTCGAGCGCGAAACGTGGGCCACCCCGCGCCAGCTCGTGGCCGACGTGCTGCGCCGCCTCGCCTCGTGAAAGCCGCGCAAGCCTGGCTGGAGGCTCATCCGCAGACCCGCACCGCGCTGCTCGCGCTCTACTATCTGGCGATCATCGGCGGGCTGGCGCTGATCTACGGGCGGGGCGATTTCTCCACGCCGCCGTTTGTCTATCAGGAGTTTTAGCGCGTGCATCTGATCGACCGCATCGACCACTGGGGCCGCGTCTCCCCGGACCTCGCGGCGCACCGCAGCGGCGACCGCGTGCTGACGTATGGCGAACTCCTCGCCCGCTCCGACGCGCTCGCCGCCTGGCTCGTTGCCGCACTCGGCGACAGCCGCGCACCGGTCGCCGTCCACGGGCACAAGGAGCCGGAGATGCTCATCGCTTTTCTCGGCGCGGTGAAAAGCGGACGGCCGTACGTGCCCATCGACCTCTCGCTCCCCGCGCAGCGCGTGGAGCGCATCGTGCAAAACGCCGGCGCCGCGCTGACGCTCACGCCCGCGCGCGTCGCAGAACTTTCCACCGCGCCACCGCCCGCGAACCAGCCGCGCCGCGTGGCCGGCGACGCCCCGTTTTACATCCTCTTTACCAGCGGCAGCACCGGCGAGCCCAAGGGCGTGGTCATCACGCTGGCAAACCTCGAACACTTCGTCGCGTGGATGCTCGCCGAGCAGCGCTTCGCCGCGCCGGGCGAGACGTTTCTCAACCAGGCGCCGTTCTCTTTCGACCTCTCGGTCATGGATCTCTACGCCAGCCTCGCCACCGGCGGCACGCTCTTCAGCATCACGAAAGATCACGTCGCGAATCTCAAGGCGCTCTACGCTGCGTTCCGCGTTTCCGCGCTGACCACTTGGGTCTCCACGCCGTCTTTCGCGCAGCTGTGCCTGATCGAGCGCACCTTTGCCGAGCCGATGCTCCCGCACCTGCGACGCTTTCTTTTCTGCGGCGAAACGCTCGCGCCAGAAACCGCCGCGCAACTGCTCGACCGCTTCCCGCTGGCCGAAGTCTGGAACACTTACGGCCCGACCGAGGCGACCGTCGCCACGACCTCCGTGCGGATCACGCGCGAGGTTTTGGAAAAGTGCTCGCCGCTGCCGGTGGGCGCGGCGATGCCGGGCACGCGCGTGGTCATCCTCGGCGAAAATGGCGGGCGCGTGAGCGACGGCGAGCGCGGGGAGATCGTCATCGCCGGGCCGAATGTCAGCCCCGGCTACCTCGGGCGGGCGGACCTCACGGCGCAGGCGTTCTTCGACCTCGACGGCACGCGCGCCTATCGCACCGGCGACTGGGGCCGCGAGCGGGCGGGGCAGATTTTTTTCGAAGGCCGCCGCGACAGCCAGGTGAAGGTGAACGGCTACCGCATCGAACTCGGCGACCTCGAAGCGAATCTCCGCGCGCTCCCCGAGATCGCCGACGCCGTGGTGCTGCCGGTGGAGAAGCAAGGGCGCATCGACGCGCTGGCGGCGGTGGTCGTGCTCGCGGTGGAGAAAACCGGGAGCGACTTCGCCTTCACCGCGCAGCTCAAGACGCGGCTCGGCGAGCGGCTGCCGGCTTACATGATCCCGCGGAAATTCCTCTACGTGGACGCGTTTCCCATGACCGCGAACGGCAAGGCCGACCGGCGCAAGCTCGGGGAGATGCTGGGATGATGATGGGGCGCGGCTCCGTTGTGGGGCAGGCTTCCAGCCTGCCCCACTTCCAATCACACGGTCCATGATTCCCTTCGTCGATTTCACCTTCTTCGGCCTGCTGCTCTACGCCGTCCTCCCCGCGATTCTGCTCGGATCGCTCGGGCTGCTCGACCGCTTCGGGCGCTGGTGGATGCTCCTCGTCACCCTCGGCGTGCTTGCCCTGCAATTCAGCGGCGACCTCGCCATCCGCCCCGAATTCGAGGTGCGCGAAATCTGGATCGTCCTCGGCTACGCCGCGTTCCAAGGCATCGTCGCACGCTCTTTTCTCCGCTGGAAAACGCGCGCCACTTTCCCCGTCGCGCTCGGCCTCGCGCTCCTCCCGCTGGTGCTCGCCAAGGTGCTGCCCTTCATCGCGCCGGACACCGTTTTCGGCTTCCTCGGCATTTCCTACGTCACCTTTCGCGCCCTCGATGTCGTCTTCAGCATCCACGACGGCGTGGTGAAAACGCTCCCGCCCGCGCAGTATTTTGCGTTCCTCTTTTTCTTCCCCGCGATTTCCTCCGGCCCCATCGACCGCTACCGCCGCTTCGCGCAGGACTGGGTGAAAACGCGCAGCCGCGCGGAGTTTTTCGACGACCTCGACTTCGCCGTCGCCCGCACCTTCCGCGGGTTTCTCTACAAATTCATCATCGCCGCGCTCATCCACACGCACTGGCTCGTGCCCGCGTCGAAACAGGCCGGCGCGCTGCATCAGCTCAGCCTGCTGTATGCGGAAACGCTCTACCTGTTCTTCGACTTCGCGGGTTACAGCGCCTTCGCCATCGGCCTCGGACGGCTCTTCGGCATCCGCGTCCCGGAGAATTTCGACGCGCCTTTCCTCTCGCGAAACATCCGCGAGTTCTGGACGCGCTGGCACATCAGCCTGTCGTTCTGGTTTCGCGACCACGTCCACATGCGGTTCCTGCTCGCGGCCATGAAAGGCAAGTGGTTTGCGGGCAAACACACCGCCAACTACGTCGGCCTGTTTCTCACCTTCGGCCTCATGGGTCTATGGCACGGACTGGAACTCCGTTTCCTCATCTACGGCGCCTATCACGCCGCGCTCCTTTGCGGTTACGACTGGTTTTTCCGCTGGAACAAAACCGCGCAAGTCTGGCGCGACGGCCCCATCTGGCGCGCGGGGAATATCGTCCTCACGTTTCACGCGTTCGCCTTTGGCATCATGATTTTCAACGGACACGTCATCCCCAAAGTCCCGCCGCGCCACGAAGTCCTCGTGGATTTCTGCGACTGCCAAACCGTCACCGGGATCGTCTGGGATCGGGCCAAACCGGGCGACCAACCCCTAGTGGACATCTACGTGGACTACGCCTGGGTCGCCCGTGCGCGGGCCGACGAATACCGCGAGGATCTCCGCCACCGCGGCATGGGCGACGGCCGCCACGCCTTTCGCTACACCTTCGGCCAGGAAGTCCGCAATGGCCGCGCGCACACCGTCGAAGTCCGCCTCACCGCCAACGACGCCTTCCTCCGCGGCACACCCACCGACATCTCCTGCCCGCGCGAGGAGGAGCACAAATAGGGTGGGCAACCACCCCGGCACCGGGATTTCCGGGGCACGCCCGCCTCGCCTTCGCCTGGCGGCTCGCCCTCGCCCGTCCGCCTTCGGAAAAAGAGCGCGCCGTCCTCAACCGCACCCTCCAGCGCTATCAGGAAGAATTTCCAGAAATAGCGCCGTAAAGAAGCATGCCATTCGCCCTCGTGCTCAAGCTCCAGCTTCGTCACGCCCATGTCCGCGAAGCCCGGCTTCGACAACGGTGCAAGGCTCGGCGGCGCGACCTTGGCCAGCGCCCGCCATGTCTCCTTGCCACCGGCGGAAATGCGGGCGTAGTATCGTCCCGATTGATGCCGCACGAGGCTTTGAACTTTCGTTGTCTCCCACGTTTTGTTTCTCGCGGTCGTTCTTGATTTCAAGAACGTGACCGCAGAAAAGCACCGTGAAAAACGCAAGCAGCCATGCTGAAAGAGCGCATCATTCACTCTGAATCGGGGCTGTAGCTCAATGGTTAGAGCAGGCGACTCATAATCGCTTGGTTGCGGGTTCGAATCCCGCCGGCCCCACGTCCGCCCGCCCGTCTTTTTATGAAAATCCTCCCCTTTCTTTTTCTCGTCGCCACCTCGGTCAGCGGGCTCGCGCTCGGCGACCGGGAGCTGGATTCCATCGGGCGGCGGGTGTGGCAAAACGAGTGCGCCGGGACGCGCGACGGGCTGACTTCGTGGAACGCGGGGGAGAATTTCGCGTCGCTGGGGATCGGGCATTTCATCTGGTATCCGAAGAGCGCGCGCGGGCCGTTCGAGGAGAGTTTTCCGAAGCTGGTGCGGTTTCTCGCGGCGCGCGGCGCGCAGGTGCCGGGGTGGCTCGAGGGCCCGTGTCCGTGGACTTCGCGCGCGGAGTTTCAGGCGGCGTTTCAGGGCGAGAAGATGCGGGCGCTGCGGGAGTTGCTGGCGGGGACGGTGGCGTTGCAGGCGCAGTTTCTGGCGCAGCGGATGGAGGAGGCTCTCGACAAAATGCTGGCCGAGGCACCGGCGGCGGAACGGGCCAAGGTGCGGGCGCAATTCGCGCGGCTGGCGGCGAGCGGGGCGGGGACGTTTGCGCTGATCGACTACGTGAATTTCAAGGGCGAGGGGACCAAGGCCAGCGAGCGGTATCGCGGCGAGGGCTGGGGGCTGCGGCAGGTGCTCGCGGGGATGCGCGACAGCGGGGCGGGTGCCGCGCGGGAGTTTGGCGAAAGTGCGGCGGCGGTGCTGTCGCGCCGGGTGCGCAATGCGCCGCCGGAGCGGCATGAGGAGCGGTGGCTGGCGGGCTGGAACTCGCGGGTGCGGGCGTATGGTGAATGACGAATGACGAATGACGAACTTGGCGCTGCTGCCCTCGTCATTCCGTCATTCGTCATTCCCCCGCCGCTCCCGGTGCGCCTCTTCCTGGTCGATGAGTGAGAGGAAGACGCGCTCCAGCGCGCCGCTCTCGCGGGAGCGCGCGCGCAGTTCGGCGACGGTGCCGAGCGCAATGAGCCGCCCGCGGTGGATGATGCCGATGCGATCCGCGATCTCCTCGGCGACGCTGAGTTGGTGGGTGGAAAGAAAGATCGTCATTCCCGCGCGGGCGCGTTCGCGGAACTCCTGCTTCACGATCCGCGCGTGGACGGGGTCGAGCCCGACCATCGGTTCGTCGATGATGAAAACGCTGGGCTCGTGGAGCAGCGCGGAGGCGATGACGAGGCGCTGGCGCGTGCCGTGGGAGAGGTTCTCGGTGAGTTCGTGCCGATATTCCGTGAGGTGAAATTTTTCAAACAGCGCGCCGGTCGTGGCGGTGATCGCGCGGCGCTCCATCCCGTAAATGTCGCCGACGAAGCGCATGAATTCCGCGGCGGTGAGCTTGTCGTAGAGAAAGGGGAAATCCGGCACGTAGGCGAGCTGGGCCT
>JAYWEB010000479.1:0-6509 GCA_043779575.1 Chthoniobacter sp.
TGCTGCTGCTCGGCGGCGCGGCCCTGCTCGGCCTGCGCCGCCGGCGGTAGCTGGCGCTTCAATGAGAATCAGAAGCCCTCGATCGCCACATCGATCGGCACGTATTTTCCCTCTGCAGCCACAATGAAATTGCCGGGATGGGCGGCGCGCAGAATGACGCCTTCCGTGCGATGCCGATAGACCAGAAGACCGGTGGAATCCCCGATGAGTTCCCAGCCGTCATTTTTCAATTTGTCCGCGAGTTCGAGAGGTTGCGGGTGGTAGCCATCGACGTAGGCCATGCTGGTGATAATGCTCGGAAAGCCTTTTTCATCGAGGGCGAGGCCTTTCACCAAGATGTCCAGTTCACCGGCATACTGGGTGAGCGCGGAAAGCCGGAGGAGGTAATCCTTGGGGGTCGCGCGCTTGAATCCCCAGCGCCCCTGTTTCGTTTGTTTCCACACGCGGGTGTGACTTTTGTAGATGAAGACCTCGTGTTCCGCCCCACCCGCCACGCGATGCCGCTGGAGATTGCGGAGGTGGTCGGTCGTGATCGGACAATGCGGTGCAAACGCCACGAGTGCGGCCTCCTAGCGGATGATCTCGTTGACGAGTGCGAGATCGCTCGGAAACGGACTGGCCTGAAACGGCCCTATCGCCGCGTCCCAGCGAGCTGCGAAAAGTTTCGGCGAACACGCTCCCGAACCTGCTCCATCGTCATTTTCCGCACCCGCCGCTGAGACGTTTTCATTCCCTGCGTGATCTCGATTTTCCATCGGCGAAGGGCATCGTTAGGCGTTGGCGCTGGCATGCAGGAAGATCATACGGAAACGCCGATTTCGTCAACAGATCATCGTGAACCGGCAAACAGCCAGCCAGCTCAAGACTTTGGCTGCACCCCGATCAGCCGCCCCGCCTCCGCCGCGCTCGCGCCGTCGTGGACGATGGCCAGGAGGGCGCGGGTCATGCCGGCGGGGTCGGCGTGCTGGATGATGTTGCGGCCATAGACGATGCCCGCCGCTCCTTGCCGGATCAGCTTCTCGGTGCGGTCGAGGATTTCCGCGTCGGGCGCCTTGCCGCCGCCGCGGACGAGCACGGGGATGCGCCCGGCGATTTCCACCACGCGATGATAGACGCCCACGTCGTCGGTCGGGTCGGCCTTGATGATGTCCGCGCCGAGTTCGCAGGCCTGGCGGACGAGCGGGAGGATTTTCTCCAGGTCGCCGTCCACCATGTAGCCGCCGGCCTGCGCGTTCGGGCGGAAGACGAGCGGCTCGATCATCAGCGGCAGGGCGAAGCGCTCGCAGTCGGGCTTGAGGCGCAGGATGTTTTCGAGGCACTGGTCGGTGACCTCGGGCTGGCCGGGGATGCGGAAAAGATTCACGACCACGCACGCGGCATCGAGCCGCACGGCCTGCTCGGCGGCGTTGCCGATCATGCGGCTGAAAAGGGCGCGCGGCAGCTCGCTGCCATAGACGTTGGCCACGTCGGTGCGCAGCACGAGCGCGGGTTTGTCCCGGCCGGGAATGGACTGGAGCAGCTCGGCCTGGCCGATGGTGAGCTGGATGGCGTCCGGCGCGGCGGCGGCGAGCGTGCGCACGCAGCGGTCGAGGTTTTCGATGCCGGAGAGAAAGCCGCGCTCGTTGAAGAAGCCGTGATCGACGGCGACATCGAAGCAGCGGCGGGACTTGGGGTTGAAGAGGCGGTTGAGGCGGAAGGCTTTCATGGAGGCGTGGGATGCTGCAAAATCACGCTCCGCGGGGCAAGGATTTCGCCGCTTGCCACGCGTTCTTGATGCGGTTTCCCGCCCAGCCGCCAGCCTTGCCAAACCCCGCCCAAGCCCGCTAGGGTCGTGACCCTTTTTATGACCACCAAGCCCAAAGCCCCCTCGCGCAAAGCCAACCTGCACAGCCCCGTCAGCCTGCATCGCGAGCACTCGAAGCTCGTGGTCGATGGCGCGGAGCGGGCGGCCAGCCGGGCGATGCTTCACGCCGTCGGCTTTGCGCGCGAGGATTTCAAAAAATCGCAGATCGGCATCGCCAGCACCTGGTCCATGGTCACGCCGTGCAACATGCACATCGACGGCCTGGCGCGGCAGGCCGAGGCGGGCGCGAACACCGCCGGCGCGAAGGGCGTGATCTTCGGGACGATCACCATTTCCGACGGCATCTCCATGGGCACCGAGGGGATGAAATACTCGCTCGTCTCGCGCGAGGTCATCGCGGATTCCATCGAGACGGTCATGGGCTGCGAGGGCTTCGACGGGCTGGTGGCGATCGGCGGCTGCGACAAAAATATGCCCGCCTGCCTCATGGCCATGGCGCGGCTGAACCGCCCGAGCATCTTCGTCTATGGCGGCACCATCCTGCCCGGCTGCATCACCGGCGTCCTCGCCGAGCGGCGGCTGCGCAGCGACCGGCGGGAAAAATTCGCCGACAAGAAACTCGACGTCGTGAGCTGCTTCGAGGCCGTGGGCGAGCACGCCAACGGGCAGCTCGATGACCGCGAGCTGGCGCTCATCGAGGAGAACGCCATCCCCGGCGCCGGCTCCTGCGGCGGGATGTACACCGCCAACACCATGGCCAGCGCCATCGAAGCCCTCGGCATGTCTTTGCCCAACAGCTCCGCGCAAAACGCCACCTCCCCCGCCAAGGCCGCCGACGCACGCGCTGCCGGCATGGCCGTCTTCGACCTCATCAAGCGCGGCATCCGCCCGCTCGACATCATGACGAAGGAGGCATTCGAGAACGCCATCACCGTCGTCATCGCCCTCGGCGGCTCGACCAATGCCGTGCTCCATCTCCTCGCCATGGCCCACACCGCCGGCGTCCCGCTGCAGCTCGACGACTTCACCCGCATCGGCGCGCGCGTGCCGGTGCTCGCGGATTTGAAACCGAGCGGGCGTTTCCTCATGAGCGAGCTCGTGGCCATCGGCGGCATCACCCCGCTCATGCGCATGCTGCTGGATGCCGGCCTGCTCCACGGCGACTGCATGACCGTCACCGGCCGGACCGTCGCCGAGAATCTCAAGCGCGTGAAACCCTACCCGAAAGGCCAGGAGATCATCCGCGCGCTCGACAACCCGATCAAAAAAGACAGCCACCTCGTCATCCTCTACGGCAACCTCGCCCCCGACGGCGCCGTGGCGAAGATCAGCGGCAAAGAGGGCCTCACCTTTTCCGGCAAAGCCATCGTCTTTGAAAACGAGCAGACCGCCCTCGCCGCGATCCTCGACGGGCGCGTGAAAAAGGGTCACGTCATCGTCATCCGCCACGAGGGGCCGGTCGGCGGACCCGGCATGCGCGAGATGCTTTCGCCCACGAGCGCGGTCATGGGCAAGGGGCTCGGCAAGGACGTGGCGCTGATCACCGACGGGCGTTTCAGCGGCGGTTCGCACGGGTTCGTCGTCGGGCACATCACGCCCGAGGCTGCGCTCGGCGGCCCGCTCGCCGTGGTGAAAAACGGGGACTCGATCACCATCGACGCCAACACCCGCGCGCTCACCCTCGACATCCCGAAAGCCGACCTCGCCGCCCGCCTCGCCAAATGGAAAGCCCCCAAGCCCGCCTACACCCGCGGCGTGCTGGCGAAGTATGCGAAGCAAGTCAGCACGGCCAGCCGCGGAGCGGTCACGGACTGATCGGGCGGTGCGCGAGGGTGGCTGGGGGAGCCGGTGCCGCGGCGGAAAAAAACGCCGTCATCCTGAGCGGAGCGGAGGCTTTGCGCAGCGCAGTCGAAGGACCTCTAACTATTTCCCCTCCTGCCCAAGCTCCCGCTGGGTAACGAGAGAATGCGCCGACGGCTGCGCACCGCTACCGCCGGATGCGCAGCCGCGCCCGGCTGGCCGCGATGTCGCGCAGGAGCGGGAGCATCGCGAGGTCTTTGTCGCGGCCGGCGGCTTCCTTGCTGCGGATGATGCGTTCGAGGGGGAGCACGCGCGCTTCCATGCCATTCCAAGGCACCTTTGCCGCGCGGACATACTCCGTCCGAAACGAAGCCGTTCCGTCGAGGTGGTAGCAGAAATTCACGAGCGAACCATCAGTGAGCACGACGACGGTCTGGCGCACCATCGTCGCCCCCATCCGGAGGGAGAGATTGATCAGCCGCAGGTATTGGCGCTCCGGCACATCGACCCAAATATCCGTGTCGAGCGTTGTGGCCGGCACCCCTTGGAGGATGGCGGCACCCATGCCTACGAAGATAAACCGTATTTTTTCCTGCCGGAGCGCGTGAACAAGCCGTGCGAGCGGAGAAAGTTCTCGTGCCGCCGCCACCGCTCGTCCGGCGTCGCCGCGAGGCTCCACGCGTAGAGATACCTTTCGTCGTCGCTCAGGTGCGGGAGGAACCGCAGCTTTTCCGCGAGGGCGTGGATGCGCGCGAGGGGGAGTTTTCTTTTTTTTTCCACGTCGCCAAGCTGCCCGACGATGCGCCGCGTGGCAAGCAATCAAGCGGGTCGCGAGCCCCGCAGCGCAAGCCGGAGGCTTGCGCTGCGATAATACGCCCGCCTACTTCGCCGCCATGCCGGGCACGCGGTGGATGGTGTTGTGGATCTCCTGCTCGCAGGGTTTTCCATCCGCGGACTGGATCTTGAATTTGATCCGCATCTGCATCGCGGGACTCATGTTCGGCAGCATGAGCGTGAGCGTTTTCTTGTCGGGCGAAAGCGTGGCTTTCTCGACCGGCACGTCGTCCTGGCCTTTGGCGCCGTCGCTGACTTTGAAGTCGTCGGAGCCGTAGTTGCCCGTCCATTTGTAGTTCCAGCGCTTGATGTCGTAGTTCTGCGGATCGGTGGCGCTGGCGGCGTCGAGCGGGGCGGTGAATTGCAGTTGCACGCCGTCTTTGAGCGCGTGCAGCTCGACCGGCATGGTGACCGGCGCGCCGGTGTAGCGGACGCGGGAGAAGCAGCCCACTTTCGCCGCGTCGCTCTGCCAGACGTTCAGGCCGCTGACGTAGAGCTGGCCGTCCTTCGGGCTGAAACGCCCGCGCATGATGCCGCTGGAAAACTTGAACGGAAACTTCACCACCGCGCCCTGCGCCACGCCATCGACGGTCTCCATGGTGACGCCGTAGAGCAGGCAATGGCCATAGCTCATGTGCAGCATGCGGCCCTCCCACGGGCCCCATTTGCCGCCGCTCACCCAGACCTCGCCGCCGGGCGAATTGTCCACACTCTGCGGCATCCAGAGCAGCGGCAGATCGTAGCCGGCGACCGGCGTGGGCGACTGCCCTTCCCAGAATTCAGTTTTATACTTCGCGCGATCCTCGGCGCTGCTCGGGTTGGCCTCGAATTCCTTCCCGTCCGCCGCCTTGAACTTGATGGTCTTGTGCGCGGCGGGCGTCATGCCGTAGAAGCCGCCGGGCTTGATGATGTTCAGCCGGTTCGCGGGCATCCAATGGCCCTGGTTGTCGCTGCAGGTGAGCAGGTCTTTCGGCCCCATGCCGAGGCCATTGGGCGCGCGCAGGCCGTTGGCGATGACCTCGAACTTCGAGCCGTCCTTGGACACGCGGATCATCGTCCCCTGATGCGGACTCATGTTCGTCGGCGTCCACGGCGAGCCTTTGCCGTAGTAGAAATTGCCCGCGCTATCGGTCTGCAAATCGAGCGCGAATTCGTGGTAGTTCTCCGTGACCACGCAGTCGTTGTTGAAGTTCTCGTAATAGTCCGCCTCGCCGTCGCCGTTGAGATCGTGCAGGCGGGTGATCTGGTCGCGGCCGAGCACGTAGATTTTGCCGTCCACGACCTTGCAGCCGAGCGGCTGGAAAAGGCCGGTCGCCACGCGCTTCCACTTCACTTTTTCCAGCTTGTCGTCGAGCCCGCTGACGTGCCACACGTCGCCGCCGATGTTCACCACGGCGGCGTCGCCATTGGGGAAAAAATCGTGTCCGCCGAAGCGCAGCCAGGAGGCGTAGGGATTCGGGTCCGGCGGGGTGATTTCATCCACGACATACGGGCCTTCGCCGGTGCCCACTTTGCCCTGCGTCTCGAGCGCCGCGCCCCAATGCGCCGGCCCGCCTTTGCACAGCGCCACGAGATCGGGTAGCGCGGCTTTGGAGGCTTCGGGCGGTTGTGCCGCGCCGGGTGCCACGACCACGCGGAACGTCGCGGCCTGCGCGCGGGCGGGCACGCGCACCACGGTTTTGCCGTCCGCCGTTTTTTCGACTTTGGCCGCGGGTAATCCTTCCACCGTCGCCGGCAATTCTCCGCCGGAACCAAGCAGCAGCGTCACCGCCGGCCCCGCGCCGAGGGCGATCGTGCGCGAGAGCATCAGCGCCCCGTCCTTCACCTCTGCGCCCGGCATTTCCAGCACCGCGGTTTTCCCGACTGTGTAGCTGAGGATGACCTTGTCGCCATTCAAATAGAGCCCGCGATATTTGGCCACATCGGCTGCGAGATGGCCCTGGTGCTTGTCCCGCGGGTCATCGCCGATTTCGCCCGCGCTCCAGCCCGGCAGGTAGGGCGTGGAAAATTCCACCTTTCCCCCCGGCGCGATCTGCCCTTCGAGACCGCCGCGCCCGCCCGGAAATTTCAC